>JBFYZJ010000284.1:0-4569 GCA_041309565.1 Candidatus Krumholzibacteriota bacterium | reverse complement strand
GGAACACGATCGCGCGCACGCCCGGAGCGCGGGAGGCCGCCTTGAGCTGCTTCACGACCGTCGCGGAGCCCATGGTCCGCGAATCCTGAAAGATGCTCCGCCCGCTTTTTCCCGATCTGATGCTGCCGTACGCCCCCACGATCGCGACGGTGGGGGGAGGGACCCAGCGTTCCGTCCAGTACGCGCGCGCCCCGATTCTCTCGGTCGCGAGCTTTTCGGGACGTTTGACCCCGACGAGCGCCCCGAGCTCCTTCTTCGCGTCCTTCTCCCAGCCGATCGCGTCCACGAGCTTCTCCTCGATGAGGTCTTCCGAGGTGAACACGCGTCCGTCGGCGATCTCCTTCATCCGCTCGACGGGAACGCCGCGCCCCGCCGCGATGTCTTCGACGAGGAGACGATAGCTCTCGGAGACGAGGGAGCGGATCTCCTCCGCCTGCTTCTCGGTCGTCGTGTCGGTGTAGATCGTATGGAACGACGATTTGTAGTCCCCCGCCGTGTAGTGGTCGAAATCGACGCCGAACTTCTCGAAGAGACGCTTCATCCGCTTGAGCTCGAAGGAGACGCCGAGCATCCCGACCGTGCCGACGCGCGGCACGACGATCCTGTCGGCGGCGGATGCGAGGTACATCTCTGCCGCGGAGCCCCCCTCGCCGAGATACGCGACGATCGGTTTGCCCGCTTCCTTCACGGCGAGCACCGCTTGCCTGATCTCCTGGACGTTCGCGCTCACCGGCCCGATGAACGCCTTTTCGAGGGGCTCGACCTTGAGCAGGAGGCCCTCCACGTCGGAGTCGCTGCGGATGCTCTCGAGCTCCCGGAGCAGCGCATGGAGGTTGTTCGATTCGCCCATGAAGGAGAAGCCGCCTCCCTCGTCGAGGTAGTTGCCGCCGACCGTGACCTCCGCGTAGCGCGGTCGCTTGGCGGAGGCGTCCTTCACGAACGCGTCCGTCCGTTCGAAGCTGAGGCTGTATCTCGCGTAGTCGAGGTCGCCGCCGTCGTTGGTGCGTGCCTGCGTCCGTGCGCGCGTCGAGCCGAACCACACGCTGACGCCCCCCGTGAACTCCTCGTACGGATCCGGTCCCGCCTGCGCGAAGTCCCTCGTGTACGACCCGAAGAGCTCGATGCCGCGTCCGATCGAGGCGCGGCCGCCGAGGAGCCATCCGGGCTTGCGCCCGTCGGCCATCTCGGCCTGCCCCGAAAGCGTCAGGGCCTCGCCAAACGGCCTGATCGACGCCCCCCCGATGAAGTAATCCTCGAGGCGCGTCATCGGCCCGGCGAACGGATCGATCGCTTCCCCGCCCGAGAACATCGGTTCGTTCACGTTTTTCCAGACGCCGGCGATGGACAGGAGGCGTGAAGGCCGCATCAGGAATCCGAGATCGACCGTGAAGGGGGATTTGTCGTACGTGAAGTTCGTGCTGTGCCACGTGAACGACGAGCCGATGCCGAGCCCCGGCGCGAGCTTCATGCCGAGGCCGAGGTTGTAGTTGTTCGAGGTGAACATGCCGTCATCGGTGTACATGTACGCCAGTCCGACGCCGTTCCCGCCCCCGCCGATGGTGAACTCGGAGAACCGATCGTTCCAGTAGGTGCCGTGCAAAAGGCCCGTCGAGGCGCGCTTCATCGCGAGGCCGGCGGGATTCACGAACAGGGACGCCGTGCCGTCGATGTCCGAGATGAAGCGGCTCGCCGCGAGCTCGCTCCTGAGCGGAGCGGTCGCGGGTGAGAGCGAATCGGATGCCGCAGGCACCGGAACCGCCAAGGCGACGAGTGCCGCCGCGAGCGCGCACCTGAGAGTCTTGTTCAAGGGGGCCTCCTTTTCGAATAGCGAAACGATCATTCCTTTGACAGGCATGATAAAGTTACGGAGGGCATTATACCAATGTTGCGGGCCGGGGCAACCGCAAAGAGCCCGGCGGGGCGCGTATTTAGGAGTCCCTCTGCACTAATAAAACTTCTTATCGGATGGACAGTTGGAATGACTTGTCTTTCGGCAGATAGACTCTATTGATGAAGGTTCGAACTCAGTCTTTGAGAACCGTTTGGATCTGTTTCGCCGCTGCCGGAGAAATCGTTGACAACTCAAGATAAATAAAGGGAATAGCCCATTGACGGGAAGCCTTTTTTGTGCGACAATATAGATTCCTGAGAAGCTGCATTATATATTGAGCTTGTCGGTCGTAAAGAGAAGTTTACAAACGGATGGGGGGAGAATGCGTAGGCATTTTTCTGGCAAGACCCTTGTGTCGAATTCGAGAGCTCTGTTGCTTGCAGGAGCGGCTCTCATCGTTTTCATTCTCTTCTCGGTTCTCCTCACCACCGGTTCACGCGCGGCGGGCACCGGAATCCTCAAGGGAAAGGTCTTCGATTACCAGACCGGCAAGCCCGTGCCCGACGCCCTCGTAGCCATCCAGGGAACGACGAGGAGCGTTCTCGCCGACAAGAGCGGCGTATTCCAGATTGAGCTCCCCGCAGGCATGTACGGCATCTCCATTCTCAAGGACGAATACTACAACACGTGCTACCAGGACATCGAGATCGAGTCCGGCAAGATCACGACGTACAAGTGCGAGCTCGTGACGGGGGATCCGCGGCAGCAGTTCTTCTTCCAGATCGGCGGCATCACGGTTCTCGACAAGCGCGACCTTCTGCCCGATAAGACCGAGACGACGCACGCGATATCGAGCGCCGAGATCGAGCACTACCTCTCGACGAACCTCGGCGACGTCATGGACCTCGTGCCGGGCGTCGAGCGGACGAAATCTCCCGGACTCTCGCAGATGAATCAGATCGATCTCCGCGGAACGGCGCAGATGGACGGCGAAGACCAATCAGCGGCCCGGTTCGGCACGAAGATCATCATCGACGACATCGCGATCTCGAACAACGCGAACATGCAGACCGGCAAGGGCGCCTCGTACGGCTCGTCGGTTCAGGCGTACGCGGGGACGGGGCTCGACCTGCGCTCGATTCCCGCGGACAACGTGGCGGGTGTCGAGGTCATCACGGGCGTTCCGTCCGTCGAGTACGGCGATCTCACCACCGGTCTCGTGAAGGTCAAGACGAAGATCGGCGCCCAGCCGGTGCGCCTCAAGCTGAAAACGAATCCCGATACGAAAGAGGCGAACCTGAGCGGCGGGCTCAACCGTTTCGGCACCGGCATCTCGTACAACGCCAACTACGCGTGGAGCGAGCGCGACATCCGTCTCGAAGGGGACGAATACGCGCGCTACAACGCGCAGCTCAATTTCAAGAACGCTCTGGCCGGCGAAAAGCTCAGCATTCTGAACAAGTTCTATTACACGGGCGTGGACGACTCGTACGATCTCACGGGCATCGATCCGAAGGGGCGCATCCAGTCCAACAAAGACAAAACGCTCATCTACGGCCAGGCGATCGAGTACAAGCTGAGGCAGGACATGCGGGCCGAATGGTCGGCCAACGTCAACTATACGAAGCGCGACGCGTACAGCCAGAGCCTCGTCGGGTCGGACGTTCGCGTCATGACCGACGCGACCGAGCCGGGCACCTACGAGGGCGTGTTCGACGCCGGCGCGTACACCTCGCAGATCTGGACGCGCGGGGAGGAGTGGAGCATCGCCGCGAAGCTCAACCTCCGCGCCGATTTCCATGCTCTCCGTCTCAATCACGCCCTGCTCGTGGGCGGGGAGTACAGCTACGACGACAACGTCGGCGAGGGGAAGATATTCGATCCGTTCGCGCCGCCGGGGGGCGCCCTCGGACAGCGGCCGCTCTCCTTCGACGAAATTCCCGCGCTCAAACACGCGAGCCTCTACCTCGAGGACAACCTCAACGGCTTTCTGTTCATGAGGCCGTACAACGTCAATCTTGGATTCCGCTACGAAATGTACACCCCGGAGGAGCTCAACCTCGGCGGCTTCTTCAACTCGGAAGGGGTCGTGAAATCGAGGAACGGCACCTTCCTCAACCCGCGCATCCGTCTCAAGTACGAGCCGCGTGACGGAACGCAGGTGCGGCTCAGCTGGGGCAAAAGCTCGAAGATGCCGCCGATGGTCGACCTCTATCAGGGGCCGCAGTACATCGACGTCGTCGAGCGGAACGTCTCCCCACCCGATTCCGTGCCCCTCGTGTCGACCTACGTCTGGAATTTCGATACGAGCAATCTGTACGGAACGCAGGAGGACAAGGGGGAGCTGTCGTTCGATCAGAGGCTCGGATCGCTCGGCCTCATCCTCACCGGCTGGATGGCGCACGCCGAGGGAACGCCGCGGAGCGAGGAGCTGCCCGCCGTCATCCAGCGCTACGAGTGGACCGATTGGCCGAACGCGGGGGGAAGCCACCCGATCGACACGATCTATTCCGAGGCCCCCGGCACCGCGTTCTACCGGAACGCGGGGGAGTACACGAGATACGGCGTGGAGCTCACGGCGGTGACGAAGCGCATCGAGAAGCTCTCGACCACGTTCCGCGTCACGAGCGCGTACACCCGCTCCTACACCGGCGCGGAAGGCCTCTATATGTCCACGCCGAAGCAGATTCAGCCGGATCCGGCCGATCCGACGTCGAAGCAGTACATCTATCCGTATT
>JBFYZJ010000283.1:0-3207 GCA_041309565.1 Candidatus Krumholzibacteriota bacterium | reverse complement strand
TCGCGAAGGATCTCCTGAGATTTTCGCGCGACGACCGCGTCGGCCTCGGCGACATGCTCCGGAGCCCCGCGTTCGTTCCGGAGAGCAAGCGGATCCGCGATCTCTTCGGCGAGCTCATCATGTCCCACCAGCATCTCTTCGTCGTCGTCGACGAGCACGGCTCGTACACGGGCATTCTCACCCTCGAGGATATCCTCGAACGCATCTTCGGCGAGATCCGCAACCGGCGGGAGCCGCGCGTCGCGGAGTATCACCGTCTCGACCCGAACCGCGTCGTCGTCGAGGGCACGATGAGCCTTCGGGAAGCGGGAGAGATTCTCGGAGTCCCCTTCGATTCGCCGGATGTAGAAACGATCGCCGGCTACCTCGTCGAGCGGATCGGCAAGATCCCGCGCGAGGGGGAGGCGTTCACGATCGACGGCGTCCGCTTTCTCGTCCTGTCCTCGGAGCCGGTCCGCGTGAACAAGCTCAAGCTGGAACGATTGGTCGACGGGGAGGAGCGCCGATGAATGCGATCGTGGCGGTTGTCGTCATCGTCGTCACCGTGCTGCTCTCCGCCTTCGCCTCGGGCGCCGAGACCGCCGTCGTTTCGTGCAGCAAGGTGCGGCTCCATTCCAAGGCGAAGACGGGGCACTGGCGGGCGCGGATCCTCGAGCGCCTGATCCACGAGCCGGAATATTTCTTTTCAGTCGTTCTCGTCATGAACAATATCGCCATCATCGTTTGCACCGCCGTGGCGACCGATCTCGCCGTGGCGTATTTCGAGAGCTCGGGAGCCGCCGTCGCCACCGCCGTGATGGTGCCCGTGCTCCTCGTGTTCGGCGAGGTCATTCCGAAGTCGGTGTTCCTCTATCACGCGGACAGGGTCTCCACCGCAGTCGCGCCGGCCCTGCAGCTGCTCGCGTATGTCCTGTGGCCGCTCATCATGCCGGCGACGCTGCTCGTGCGGACGCTCATGAGGGCGGTCGGCGCGGGGGGACAGCGGTTCGGCATCCTCTCGTCGCGCGAGGAGCTCGTCTATCTCTACCGGATGGGCAAGACGGAGAGCGCGCTCGACCGGGGGGAGCGCCTCGTCATCGACCGCGTGTTCCGGTTCGAGAGCGTCCGCGTGCGGGATCTCATGATCCCGATGGCGCGCGTGGTTTCGATTCCCGTCACCGCGTCGGTCGACGAGGTGGTCGCCGAGGCGAACCGGCACACCTACTCACGGTTCCCCATCGTCTCTCCCGAGGACGGCCGCGTAGTGGGAATCGTGTCGCTCTTCGATCTCCTCGATCTCGACGGGGGGGAGAAGCTCACCGCCGTCATGCACAAGCCGCGCTTCGCCAAAGAGAGCGAGTCGGCGGAGCGGCTCCTCGTCGCGATGAAGGACGATTCCGTGCACATGGCCGTCGTCGTGGGCGAGCACGGCGAGATGCGGGGCATCGTGACGCTCGAGAACATTCTGCAGAGCATCATCGGCGACATCTACAACGAGTACCGGGCGCCGTCGCTCGGGGAGGGCTCGTGAGGCGTCCGGGGGGACGTTCGTTCATGGAAGGATTCGGCGCCGCATCGACCCGTTCCTATCCGCTGCCCGTGCCGATCGGCGCGCGTCGCATGGCGATTCTGGCCGACGGGTGCTTCTCGCCGCTCGGGGCGAAGACGGCCGTGTGCCTCGTGCGGTACGCCGCCGGCGAGGTCGTCGCCGTGATCGACGCGAGCAGGGCTCCGTCGACCGCCCGGGAGGCGATCGGGTTCGGCGGCGATATCCCCGTCGTCGCTTCCTTGCGGGAGGCGCTCGCGTTCGGGCCGAACACCCTCGTGTTCGGCACGGCGCCGCGCGGGGGGAAGCTCTCCGCCGGCGACCGCGCGGCCGCCCTCGAGGCGATCCGGAACGGCCTGCACGTCATGAGCGGGATGCACGAGTTCCTGAGCGACGACGGAGAGCTCGTCGCGATGGCGGCCGAGGCGGGAGTCGCGCTCTGGGACGTCCGCCGCCCTCCCGAGGGGCTCGACGTCGCGTCGGGGAACGGGGCCGGCGCATGCCCCGTCGTTTTCACCGCCGGGTCCGACTGCAACACGGGCAAGATGACGGCGGGGATGGAGCTCCACCGCGCGCTGCTCCGCGCCGGCGTCCGATCGGGATTCGCCGCTTCGGGCCAGACGGGGATCATGATCACGGGGAGCGGCATTCCCGTCGACCGGGTCGTCGCCGATTTCATCGGCGGCGCGACGGAGCGCCTCGTCCGCGAGACGGCGCCCGGCCGCGACGTGGTGATCCTCGAGGGGCAGGGTTCCATCCTCCACCCGGGATACGCGGGCGTGACGTTCGGGATGATCGCCGGATCGCTTCCGCGGGCGCACGTGCTCTGTCATCAGCCGACGAGAGACACGATCAGGGGCTACCCGGTGCCGATTCCGCCGCTCGCCGAGCTCGTGGCCCTCTACGAACGCGCGATATCCGGGATCAGGCCGGTTCCGGTCGTCGCCGTCGCGCTCAACACGTTCGATCTCGACGATGAGGCCGCGAGAAAGGCGGTCGAGGCCGCGGAGCGGGAAACCGGTCTTCCCGCGACCGATCCCGTTCGATTCGGGGCGGACGCTCTCGCCCGCTCCGTCAGGCAATTCCTCTCGATATAGCGCAATGCGGCGGGGGACGGAAGGCGCGGCGGGCTAGGGGAGACGCAGGGCGCAGCGCTCGTCCTTGCAGATCCGGTAGAAATTGCAGAACCGGCAGAGGCCGCTGTCGATGACGGGGAAACGCTCGTGCGGAAGGGCCTCGTTGCGCGCCGTGTCGCGGCCGACGAGCGCACCGGAGAGCTTCTCGACGCCGGATGCGATCCGCTCGCCCGCCCGCGCGATGCTCGTCTCATCGACGGCGTGCTCGATCGTCTTGCCGCCGTCGAGGAGGTTGACCTCGAAGAGCCGCAGCGCGGCGACCGGCTCCCCGAGAATCCGCGACGCGTAAAAGGCATAGACGCCGAGCTGGATGGCGGCGTTCCGCGGCTCCTCCTCGTCGTCGAGGGCTTCCGCCGGTCCCCCGCGATTCGTTTTCCAATCGACGATCCGGAGCCCGCCCTCCGCCCCGCGGAACATAAAATCGGTCTTGACGAAGACCGTCGCGCCGCCGACGGCGAACTGCTGCGAGAAGGAGCCGCGCTCGAGGTCCTCGATGTCCCAGCTCTCCCGATCGGTCCCCGCGATGAGCTCGAGCATCGGGCTCCG
>JBFYZJ010000282.1:0-4312 GCA_041309565.1 Candidatus Krumholzibacteriota bacterium | reverse complement strand
ACGCGAATACGTGAAAATACGAGATCGGAAGGTCGCGCACGAGCTCGAACGTGTGTTCGAAGCACCGGTCGGTTTCGCCCGGGAATCCGACGATGATATCGGTGCCGATCGCCATGCCGTCTCTCGCCGCCGCGATCTTCTCGATCGTTTCCGCGAACGCCGAGACGCGGTACGAGCGGTTCATCGCGACGAGAACTGAATCGTCCCCGCTCTGCAGCGGCACGTGCAGGTGCGGTGCCAGACGATCCGTCGCGCGCGCGACGGCGAGGAGCTCGGGCGTCACCTCGTTCGCCTCGATGCTGCTCAGGCGAATCCGCACGCCGTCGATCCGCTCGAGAATGGTCTCGACGAGACCGGCGAGCGTCGCGGGCGGATTGAAATCGGCGCCGTAGCGTCCGATGTGCACTCCGGTGAGCACGATTTCGTGATATCCGTTCGCCCGCAGCGCCCCGACCTGCGCGAGGACCTCTCCGGCGGTCACGCTCCTGCTCGGGCCTCTCGCGCGCGGCACGATGCAGTAGCTGCACGAGGAGCTGCATCCTTCCTGCACCTTGACGAACGCGCGCGAGTGGCCGAAAAAGCGCTCGATCCCGCTCGGATCGGGTGTTACGGCGCCCGATAATCTCGCGCGGATCTCCGCGGCGTCCTCCCGCTCCCGCTCGGCGATCGCGTCGACGATCGCGGGCAACGAACGCTTCTCCCCGTTTCCGAGAACGAGGTCGATCTCATCCATGTTCGCAAGAACGCCGGGCTGGATCTCCGCGCCGCAGCCGGTGAAGACGACAAACCCGTCCGGATTGGCGCGCCTCGCGCGTCTCGCCGCGTTCCGGCTTCGCACGTCGCTTCGCGCGGTCACCGTGCAGGAATTGATGATGGAAAGAGCCGCCCGTTCCCCGAACGGCCGGTATTGCCAGTTCCTCCGCTCGAGGGCCTCGCGGATCCACTCCGTTTCAAACTGGTTCAGCTTGCAACCGATGGTGACGGTCGAAAAGGTCTTTTCCATGCGCTCGGATCCCGCTCCCGCGGGGCCTGCCGTATCGGCCCGAAAACGCCGAGAGGGTGGAATCCCACCCTCTCCGGCGTGCTGATACTGTTCCCCCGCTCACCTCACCCCGCGGTTGGACCGCTTTCTTCCGGCGTCGCGCCTCCGGCATCGCCGGGCGAAACCTCGATATCGTCGTCGTAGCCCTCATCGATATCGTAATCGGTCTGTTCGCCGGTCGGTTCGTCTTTCCCGTGCCGGGACGCGGCCCGATCCTGCTCCGCCGTCTCGCGCCTCGGGAATTTATTCCTGAAGGCGTCGACCTCTTCGGCGGACCGGCCCTCGAGATGCGCGCTCACGCTCAGAACGATCCGTTTGTTCTGCGGGTCGATCTTGATGACCTTGAGCGGAATATCGTTGCCGACATCGAAATGGTCGGAGGGTTTCCGCAGGTTGTCGATGCCGAGATGCGACAGCGGAACGAAGCCCTCGACGTCCTCCTTGAGCTCGACGACCGCGCCGCGATCGAGGAGCCTCGTGATTTTGCCGCGGAGCTCGATGCCGATGCTGAACTCCTTCGCGAGCTCGTTCCACGGATTTTCCCTCGTCTGCTTCATACCGAGGCTGATGCGCCGTTTCGCGCTGTCGATTTCGAGCACGACCACTTCGAGCTCGTCCCCTTTGCGGACCGCTTCGGACGGATGGCGTACGCGCTTGGCCCACGACATGTCCGAAATATGGACGAGGCCGTCGATGCCGTCCTCGATCTCGACGAACGCGCCGAAGTTGGTAAGGTTCCGCACCTTGCCCTTGAGCCGGGTTCCGGGCGGGTACTTGCCTTCGAGCGCCTTCCACGGATCGGGCTCCAGCTGCTTGAGCCCGAGGGATATCTTCTCGTGTTCCTTGTCCACGTTGAGAATGATCGCCTCGACGGTGTCGCCGATCGCGACGACCTTCGACGGATGCTTCACGTGGCGGGTCCACGACATCTCGGAGATGTGGATGAGCCCTTCGATTCCCTTTTCGAGCTCGACGAACGCGCCGTAATCGGTGATCGAAACAACCTTGCCGCGCATCTTCGTGCCGACGGGATACCGTTGGTCGACTCCCTCCCACGGATACGGCGTGAGCTGTTTCAACCCGAGCGAGATCCGCTCACGCTCCCGGTCGAAATCGAGAATCTTCACCTTGAGCTTGTCGCCGATCGCGACGACTTCCGACGGGTGGCTGACCCTGCCCCACGTGAGATCCGTGAGATGCAGGAGACCGTCGATGCCGCCGAGGTCCACGAAGGCGCCGAAATCAGTGATGTTCTTGACGACCCCTTCGCGCTCCTGTCCGACGGCGAGCTCGGCGAGCAGTTTCTTCTTCTTCTCGTCGCGCTCCTCTTCGAGAACGACTCGCCGAGAAACAACGATGTTCCGGCGGCGCTTGTTGAGCTTGATGATCTTGCAGTCGAGATCCTGTCCGATGAGCTCGTCGAGGTCGGGCACCTGCCGGAGCGCGATCTGGGAACCGGGCAGGAACGCGTCGACTCCCCTCAGCTTCACCACGAGGCCGCCCTTGATCCGGTGGTCGACGCGGGCTTTCGCCGTGAGGCGCTTGTCGTACGCTTCCTTGATGTCGTCCCACGCCTTGATGAAATCGGCTTTTTCCTTCGAGAGAACGATGAGGCCGTCCTGGTTCTCCATCTTCTCGAGGTAGACGTCGAACACGTCCCCCTTCTGGACGTTCGGGGCGTTCGAGAACTCGATACGCGGTATCGAACCCTCGCTCTTGAACCCGACGTTCACGATGATCTCGTTGTCGGCCACCTCGTATACGGTGCCCTTGACGATGTTCCCTTCCTGAAGCTCAGCCGCTTTCCGGTTGATATCGGCCAGGATAACGTCCCATTCGGCGTTTTGCATATCCTCGCCCGAAAGCTCCTCGGGAGCCACCGGCTCGAACATGGACAGGTAGGTCTTCTTGTGCACGCCGCTCGCTGCGTCACCGCCTTTCTCGAACGATTTTTCCCCTGCCGGGGCAGGGCCCTGAATTGCGTCAACACGCTTCTCTTCCTGCATGAATCGATCTCCTCCTTGCAACATGGAACAAGAACAATAAATGATAAAGGCTTAGCGCGCTATGCGCAAGCCTTTTTTGGGGATCTCCTGGGGGATCGGCGGGGCCTCGACGAGGGGTGCGGCTATCCGGATTGCCGGGAGATTTCCTCGAGCCGGGCGCCGACGGCGTCGATGATCCAGGCGGGCGTCGAGGTTCCCGTGGTGACGCCGACCCGGCGGACCTCGGCGAACCATGCCGGGTCGATGTCCCGGGCGGATTCGACGAGGTGCGCCGGCACGCCCGCCTCGACGCATCCGCGATACAGGCGCAGCGTGTTGGAGATGTTCGCCCCGCCGATGACGAGCATGATATCGACCGTCCGGGCGAGATCGAGCATCGCGTCCCGCCGGGCCTCGGTCGCCTGGCAGATCGTGTCGCGCACGATGAGCTCGCGCACGCGGCGGCGGAGCGCCGCGATAATATCGTCGGCCTCGCCCCGCGAGAAGGTCGTCTGGATGACGACGCCCGCCCGATCGAAGGGAGCTATCTCCCCCGCTTCCCGGGCGTCCCGCACGACGAGCGCGTTCCCCCCGGCGTGGCCGGCGAGCCCCTGCACCTCGGGATGTTCCCGGTCGCCGATGATGATCACGGGGATCGATTCCTCGGCGAAGCGCTTCGCGTGCCGCTGGCTGAGCTGGACGAAGGGGCACGTGGCGTCGAGGATCGTGATCCCGCGCCGCTCGGCCTCTCCGATGAGATCGGGGCGGACGCCGTGCGCGCGCAGCACGAGGGTGCCCCCCCTCGGAACGTCGTCGAGCGATTCGACGGGGCGCACGCCCCGCGAGCGCAGGCGCTCGACTTCGAGTGGATTGTGTATGACCGCCCCGAGGGTGTAGATCACGGCTCCGACACGCTCCAGCCCCTGCTCAATGAGGCGCATCGCCCGCATGACGCCGAAGCAGTAACCGGCGTGCGAGGACGTGATGATCTCAAACTTCCGGTTCATCCCGCAGCATCCTGATCGCGTTGCGCACCATACCCGCCAGAATCCGGTATTCTTCCTTCGGATTCTCGGCGATGCGATTCCCGCCCATCCGGATCGGCGCCCCGATGCGCACGACGAGCTTCCGCCGCCGCACGAGGCAGTCGAGCAGGTGATTCGTGCCGACGACGCTGATGGGCACGATGCTCGCGCCGCTCTTGACGGCGACGAATCCGAGCCCCGGCTTGAGTTCCGCCAGATCGCCGCTGCGCGACCGAGTGCCTTCGGGAAACATGAGAACG
>JBFYZJ010000281.1:0-3554 GCA_041309565.1 Candidatus Krumholzibacteriota bacterium | reverse complement strand
ACGCGACGCCGCTCAGATCAACCGAGCCCTCGCCGTACGCGTCCTCGTCGGCCGTCGCCTCGGGCGCGAACGTCACGACGCCGTCCGCGTCCGTATATGAGGCGAGAAAGACCGGCGACGTGCTGCCGTCGGGATTCGTGCGATCTCCCTCGAATCCCTCCACCACCGCGTACCGCAGCTTGACGCCGATCTCGAATTGCACCGTGGGGGCGATTTCGAATTCGAGCGTCCCTCCCCCGTGAACGCCGAAGCCCCACGCCGCGAGATCGGCGCTCGCCTCTTCCGGGGACGATCCGCCGCTCGCGCTCTCGTCGAACGTCAGGCTCGCCCGGTACGCGCCCCCGCCGAGGAAAACATTCGTTGTGGCGAACGGCAGCGGCGGCAGGTCGAGATAAGCGGTGACCGTGAGGGGGTACGCCTTCATCGCATGCTCGTACGAGTAGTCGCCGAGCGCGGTTTCCATCTCGTACGCGGATTTCCCGAACATGATCCCGCCCCCCGCGGCGACGGTCAGACGGGGAAGCACGGTGACGAAGAGCTCGCCGCCGAACTCGGGAATCCAGTGGATCGAGTTGATCTCGCCCGAGCCGCCCGAGGCGGGAATCGCCACGGAGTTCGCGTACTCCACGGCGTCGTTGAAATCGCCGTAGGAAACGTAGCTCAAACCGCCGGTCGCGCGCGCGCCGATTCCCGCCGCGGCGCCAAGCGCCGGCAGCAGCGCGATACACGCGAGAAACGCGGCCGCTCCTGCACACCGTCTCATGCCTCTCTCCTTCCCGCGCCGCTCCCTCCGTGCAGGCGCTACCGCTTTTCCTTGAGCGTCTTGATCTTCTGGATGTCGATTCGCTTCCCGATCACGATGAGAATATCGCTGTGCTTGATGACGAAGCTCGCCGGCGGCACGAGGATGAAATTCTCGGGAACGAGCTCCTTGATGCCGATCACCGTGATGCCGTAGCGCGAACGGAGCTGCAGCTCGGCCAGCGACTTTCCGACGAACGCGTCGAGCGGGGCAATCTCGGCTATGAGGTAATCCCCCGACATCGGGATGTAATCGAGAACGTCGGGCGTGGAAAGGCTGCGGGCGACCTTGATCGCCATATCCTTCTCGGGGTAGATCACGTCCGTTGCGCCGACCTTGCTCAGAATCTTGCCGTGATCCTCGTTCGACGCCTTGACGACGATCCGCTTCACGCCGAACTCCTTGAGATAGAGCGTGATGAGCGTCGCCGCGCTCTCGTTCCCCCCCATGCTCACGACGACCGCGTCCATCTCCTCGAGCCCGAGCCCCCTGATCGTCTCCTTCTGCGTCGCGTCGGCGACGACCGCCTGCGTGCAGTACGGCTGGACCCGCTGCGTCGCGTCCTCGTCGAGATCGACCGCCACCACGTCGTGCCCTTCCTCGAAGAGCGTCTTCGTGACGTTGAACCCGAAGTTGCCGAGTCCGATCGTCGCGTATTTCTTGCTCATGGCCTGTTCCCTTTCCTTTCGCCCCGCGGCAAATTATCCGATCATCACCTTTTCCGGCGCATACCGGTACGTATCGACGATGCGCCTGCTCGTCACGACGTACGCGACGGTCAGGAGCCCCACCCTCCCGAGAAGCATGATCGTGATGATGGCGATCTTCCCGATGACGTTGAGAGACGGCGTGATTCCCATCGACAGCCCGACCGTGCCGAACGCCGATACGGTCTCGAAGAGATACGTGAGGAAATTCTCCCGAGGCGGCTCGGGCTGCGTGACGAGGAGCGCGATGAGCCCCGCGGTCAGGACAATGACGGCGAGAATGAAGATCGACAGCGATTTCGAAACCGTCTCCACCGGAATGGTGCGTTTGAAGAGGCTCGCCGAATGCCGCCCCCTGATCCGGTCGTTGAGGATGGCGACGAGAACGGCGAGCGACGTCGTCTTGATGCCGCCGCCGCAGGAACCCGGGCTCGCTCCCACGAACATGAGGATGATGAGGATGAAGAGCGTCGCGACGCCGAGGGAGCCGATGTCGAGCGTGTTGAAGCCCGCCGTGCGCGCCGTGATCGATTGGAAGAGCGAGGCGAGCACCTGCTCCCCGAGACCGAGCGGCGCCATCTGGTGATCCCGCTCGAGGAGGAACACGAGCAGGGTGCCCGCGATGATGAGCGCGAGCGTCGTCGTGATCACGATTCTCGTGTGGAGCGACAGCTGCGTGCGCTTGCCCGCGCGGAGGCTTCCGATGCGGCTGTAGAGCTCGTAGATGACGGGGAATCCGATGCCGCCGAGAACGATGAGCGAGCAGATCGTCGCGTTGAGGAGAATGCTCCCGCGCCAGCTCACGAAGCTCGTCGGGAAGAGCGCGATGCCGGCGTTGCAGAACGCCGAAACCGAGTGAAAAACGCCCGCGAAGACCGCCTCGGCGGCCGGCATCGCTCCCCGCCACTGTATGAAGAGGAGCAGCGCCCCGACGATCTGGATCGAAAAGGTGAAAAGGAATATCAGCTTCAGAAGCCCCTTCATGTGACGGTGCGGCGACGCCGCGAAGGACTCCGTGATAATCCAACGCCCCCGGGTGCTGAATCCCCGTCCGAGGAACAGGAAAAAAACGATGGAGAAGGTCATGACGCCGAGCCCGCCGATCTCCATGAGCGACATGATCACCGACTGCCCGAACAGGGAGTAGGTCGTCCCGACGTCGACGGTGGTGAGCCCCGTGACGCAGAGGGCCGACGTGGCGGTGAAAAGGGTGTCGAGGAAGGGGATGCCGGAACCGCGCGTCGCGACAGGAAGCGAAAGCAGCAGCGTTCCGAGCAGATCGACGAGTATGTAGCCGTAGATGATGAGCATGGCGGGATTCATTTTTTGAAAATGCTCCGCCATTCGCCGCTTGAAAGCGTGTTTCGACTGGAACGTCCCCTGCACGTCCTGCAGGGCGAGCCCGATATCCCTTATCTCACGAATCCGATGCAGCTCCCGGGTTTGGCGTCGGCGCCGAACTCGTCCGTCACCGCTTTCGCGGCGTCCTCGTTCCTGAATCTGATCAACGTGTGCACGATCCGCCACGGGATGCGGAACGCGCTGAATTTCCGCAGAGTGTGAAGCTTGAGCGGGAAAAATTCAAATAAAAACGGCGGGGCCACCGAGAACACCACTGTATTATATTGTCCATAAATAAGTTACGTACCGGCGCGACAAGCCGTTCGCGTATCGCTCGGGCGCGCCCCGCCGCACCGGCCCGCGCAAAGATGATTTCCGTCGACAAGGAAGCCTCGTTGCTCTACGCTTCCCATTTGTAGCTTGCGAGGCATCGGCGCGCATACGCTTCGCTGACCCGAAACCACATGAATGGAGGATCGATGAATCCGGCGCTCGAACCGAACATGGCTGAAATCCGCGCGAGACTGCGCACGGCCCTCGACGAGAAACGAAGCTCCCTGCACGAGCACGAGATCTACGAGATCCTCGGCCTCGCGGGATTCCGCGTCCCCCGCACGCGATTCATCGTGAACAAGAAGGATCTCGAAGCGCTCGATCGCGCGGCGCTGCCGGGGGACGAGGTCGTCTGCAAGCTCATCTCCCCC
>JBFYZJ010000280.1:0-2670 GCA_041309565.1 Candidatus Krumholzibacteriota bacterium | reverse complement strand
CCGCGATGGCCGTCGGGCCCTCGAGGAGAGGGGCGATGCCGTCGGAGCCGAGATCCCGGAAGCTGCGCTTGGCGAGCGTGTTCTTCACGACGCGGAGCTTGATGCCCTTCTCGCGGCACGCCCGGCGGAGCTCCGAGATGTCCTTGACGTTGAGGCCCGTGAAGTCGCTGAGAATGATGGATTTGGCGTCCTTCAGCATCGCCTCGAGATCGCTGATCTTCTTCGTTTTCGCTGTCTGTACCATGACCGCTTTCCCTTCTCCTAGCGAGCCTCTCCGATGAGCGACGCCTGGTCGATCGCGAGCGACGGCCCCATCGTCGATGAGATGTACATGCTCTTGATATACTTGCCTTTCGCCGACGCGGGCTTCGCGCGGACGAGCTCCTGCGCGAGCGCTTTGATGTTATCGACGAGCTTCTGCTTCTCGAACGACATCTTGCCGACGGGTACGTGGATATTGGCGCCCTTGTCGACGCGGTACTCGATCTTGCCGGCCTTCGCCTCGCGGACCGCCTTGGCGACGTCGAAGGTCACCGTGCCCGATTTGGGATTCGGCATGAGGCCGCGGGGACCGAGCAGCTTCCCGAGCTTGCCGACCTCGCCCATCATGTCGGGCGTGGCGATCGCGATGTCGAACTCGAACCAGCCTTCCTTGATCTTCTCGATGAGCTCGACCGAGCCGACGCTGTCGGCGCCGGCGGTCTTCGCCTCCTGCTCTTTCTCGCCGCGCGTGAGCACGAGGACGCGGATCGTCTTCCCCGTGCCGTGCGGGAGAAGAACCGTGCCGCGGACCTGCTGGTCGGCGTGCTTCGGATCGACGCCGAGCTGCGCGGAGAACTCGATCGTCTCGTCGAACTTCGAAGGCGGGAAGCTCTTGAGAACCTCCACCGCCTCTTCGATCGGATACGCGCGCGCGCTGTCGGTCTTCGCGGCGCTCTCACGATATCTCTTGCCGGGCTTCATATCTTCACCACTTTCCTTCGCTTTATTCCTCGACGATGATTCCCATGCTGCGGGCGCTTCCCTCGACCATCCGTACGGCGGCCTCGATCGTCGCGCAGTTGAGATCCTTGATCTTCGCCTTCGCGATGTCGCGCACTTGATCCTTCGACAGCTTGGCGACCTTGTCCTTGTTCGGCTCGCCGGAGCCCTTCGCGATGTTCGCCGCCTTCTTGATGAGCTCCGACACCGGCGGCGCCTTCACGACGAAGGTGAAGGTCTTGTCGGCGAAGACGGTGATCTCGACCGGAACGATCCAGCCGATCATCTTCTGGGTCGAGTTGTTGAACTGCTTGCAGAACTCCATCGAGCTGACCTGGAGCTGGCCGAGCGCCGGCCCGACGGGCGGCGCCGGCGTGGCCTGCCCCGCCGGAATCTGCAGCTTGACGATTTTCATGATCTTCTTTTTCGACTTCTTGGCCATTCGAACCAGCGCTCCTTCGTGCTGACCCGCGCGCGGGAACCGGGAATCGTTAAATGATCTTTACCTGGAGAAAATCGAGCTCGACCGGGGTTTCTCTGCCGAAGATGCTGACGAGAACCTTGACCTTTCCCGCTCCGGATTGATTTCGTCGACGACGCCGGTGAAATCCGCGAAGGGGCCGTCCACGACGCGAACATGCTCGCCGAGCGTGAACGGAACCTCCGGTACGATCCCTTCTTTCTTCTCCATCCTTCCGAGAATTCGGTCGACTTCCTTCTTCGGAATCGGAAACGGCTTCTTGGCCCCGCCCACGAAGTGCGTGACGCCGGGCACGTTCTCGATGAGCCCCCACGCCTCTTCGCTCATTTCCATCTCGATGAGGATGTAGCTGGGGAAGAGCTTCCGGTGGGAAACCTTCTTCTTCCCCTTCTTCATCTCGGCCACTTCCTCGGTGGCCACGAGCACCTTTCCGAACCGCTCCTGCATGCCCGAATTCTTGATGAGGCGCTCGATCGTCTCCCGCACCTTGTTCTCGCGTCCCGAGTAGGTGTGGACGACGTACCAGCGCATCCGCTTGCCCGCCTCTTCCGGATCGACCGCGGCCCGTGCGCCCTGCGGCGCGGGGGAAGCGCCCGCGGCGTCCCGGACGACCGGGGTTTCTTCTTGCTGCTCTCCGTCCAGATTCTTGAATATATCGTCACCCATGGCTTTGCGCCTGCGAGGCCTCGGTCAGGCTGAAGCCCTCCTTTACCACCCGAGCAGACGCCTCACGACGAACGTGAGGATCTGGTCGATGATGCCGATGAAAATCGTGACGACGAATGTCGACACGATAACGATCTTGGTGGATTCCTTGAGCTCGTCTCGGGTCGGCCAGGTGACCTTCCGCATCTCCACCCGGGTCTCGCCGAAAAAATGTTTTATTTTCTGCCACATGTTGCGTTCCGCCTAGCGGGTCTCCTTGTGAATGGTGTGCTTCCGGCAAAACCGGCAGTACTTCTTGTGCTCGAGCCGGTCCGGATGCTTCCGCTTGTTCTTCATCGTCGTGTAGTTCCTGTTCTTGCATACGCTGCACGCAAGAATCGCTAGTTCTCTCATGGCGTACCGATTCCTCTCTCTTCCGCGCTACTCTATGATATTGGTCACGATGCCGGCGCCCACGGTGCGTCCGCCCTCGCGGATGGCGAACCGCAGCTCCTTCTCCATCGCGATCGGCGTAATCAGCTCGATCGACAGCTCCGCATCGT
>JBFYZJ010000279.1:0-5292 GCA_041309565.1 Candidatus Krumholzibacteriota bacterium | reverse complement strand
TGTGGACGATGAGCTCGATCGTTCGCTCGAGCGAGGAGGCGGAGCTCACCGCGGTCGCGATATCGTTGAGGATGGACAGCTCGTCCACCGCCGATCTGAGACGCGTGTTTTCCCGGGCGAGGCGGTCGATTTCGGAGTTTCTTTCAGGATCTGCCACGCCATGTCCCCCGCGCGCGAACGCCGCCGAACGTTCAGAAATGAGCCGCGTCCATTGTACGCAATTGGATTTCAAGTTTCAAACAATTATGATAGGGCCGGGATGGATGAGCCGGAATGGGCTTGCAGCCGCGATGAATGTCCGGTACCCTGAAACGAGGGGCTTCCGGAGCGATGAACCATGCCGTATGTTCCGCTTCATGTTCACAGCGTATTCAGCGGCTCCGAGGGGATCATCGGAATCCGGGATCTCGTCTCGCGAGCTTCCTTCCTCGGTTTCAGCGCCGTGGCGCTCACCGACCACCGCTCGACGCACGGGCATTTCGAATTCTTCGAGGCGGCGCGGAAAGCCGGCATCAAGCCGGTCTTCGGCGCCGAGATCCTCCACGCCCCGCTCGCCGGCTCGAGCGGACTGTTCCACCTGACGATTCTCGCCGAGAACGACGAGGGCTATGGGAACCTGTGCGCCCTCGTGTCGCGGCAGTCGACGCGCGAGAAGGAGACGCCGGTCACGAGCGCGGATCTCGAGAGCCGCCGCGCCGGGCTCATCGTGCTCACCGGCTGCCTCAAGGGGGAGGCGAGCCAGGCCGTCGTCCACGGAAACATCGGACGCGCGCGCGACGTCATTCATCGGCTCGGAGAGATCTTCGGCACGTCGAACGTTTTCATCGAAATCATGAACCACCTGCGACCCGAGGAGGATCTCATCGCCGAGCAGCTCCGCGTCCTTTCGGCGAAAACGGGCGTGCCGCTCGTCGCGACGAACAACGACCGGTTTCTCCTGAAGGAGGACGCGGAATCGTTCCTGCTCGCGCGGCGGATCGCGAGGAAGAAGGGGGAGGGGGAGGCGGAAGATCCCGTTCAGGAGTATTACCTCAAGCGGGAACGCGATCTCGTCCCGCTCTTTGCGGGCGCTCGAGAGTCGCTCGAGCGCTCGGGGGAGATCGCGGAGCGATGCGCCGTCGATCTCGCGCGCGCGGGGCGGATCACCCTCGCCGGAGCGCCGAACGCCGACGAGACGCTCGTCGACATGTGCCGCCGGCGTTTCCAGCTGGCGTTTCACAACCGGCCGGGTGACGAGCGGACGTTCCTGGTCCGCGCCATGGAGCGGGAGCTCGCGGCCGCGCGCGAGGAGCGGATCGCGGATTTCCTGATCTTTCTCCGGGAACTGTTTTTGAGCGCGTATGCGCGCGGGATCTGGATCGAGCTCATGGGGAGCGATCTCCTCGAAAGCGTCGTCGCCTACCTCCTCGATATCAGCCCGCTCAATCCCGTCGATCACGAGCTCGTGTTCGACGCCTTTTCGCATTCGAGGCGCGGTTCGGTGCCCCCCGTGGAGCTCATGGTGTCCGATCCGCAGAAGGAGCGGCTCGCCGCGGTCATCGCCTCCCTCATCCCCGGTTTCTCGACGTGTTACCAGATCGCGCAGGAGGAGATGTCGGTGGTCACGATCGCGAAAGAGGTCGCCGAGATCATCGGGACGCCGCAGGAGCTCCGTGAAGAGCTTTTCCGCATCCTCTCCTTCGAGAGGCGCCATCGCAGCCTCGCCTCCCTGATCGACGGTTCGGAGGCGGCCCGGCGGCTCTGCAACGCCGAGCCCGCCGCGAAGAGCGTCCTCCACGCCGCCTATCCGCTCCAGGGGAAGATTCTCCATTTCACGCTCGATACGTCGAGATTCGTCATCCTCCCGCGGGAGATCGACGGATTCTACTCGGTCACGACGAACGCGGCGGGGGAGCGCTTCGCGCAGCTCGGCAGCGGGGCGATCGAGGCGGCGGGGGGATGGATCATCGGCGCGCAGCACTCGCATTTCCTCTCGGCGATCCAGAAAACGATCGAATCGATCCGGAGCGAGGAGGGTTCGTGCGCGCCGGCGAGCCTCTTCGCGGGCTCGGGACGAAAGCGCTGGACGCCGAAGGCGCTCGACGATCCGCGCGTTTACGCGCTCGTTTCCTCGGGTGAAACCGCGGGCGTTTATCTGCTCGAGAGCCAGGGGATCCGCGATCACCTCGTCCGCATCAAGCCGGAGACTTTCGACGAGCTTGTGAACGTCATTTCCCTCTACCGGCCGGGCCCGATGGAGGGACGGCTCTGGGAACGCTATCTGGAGAACATGGAGAAGAAGGGGAAGGTTTTTCTCCCGCACCATTCGCTCGCCTCTATCCTCGCGGGCACGAGGGGAGTGCTTCTCTACCGCGAGCAGGTGCGCGAGGTGCTCGACGAGGCGGCGGGTCTGCGGGGGAAGGACGCGGTCCTCGTCGAGGGGGCGCTCTGGCGGAAGGATGCGGGGGAGCTCGTTTCGGCGCGCCTCGCGTTCGTGCGCGGCGGAATGGAGAAAGGGCTCAACGAGGAGGAGGCCCAGCGGATCTTCGATTATTTGCTCCACCATGTCGCGTTCACGCACAGCAAATCGCTCAGCTGCGCGCAGGCTTCGATGAGCTATCGCACGGCGTTTCTCAAGACGCACTGCTTCGAGCGGTACTTCACCGGTCTCCTCAACAGCAATCTGGGCGTCAAGGACCGAACGGCCAAGTACCTCGAGTATCTGAAGTCAAAGGGGGTGCCCGTGCTCCCCTCGGGCATCAACGCGGACGCCGTCGCGTTCTCGCTCGAAGACGGCGTCATCAGGGCGCCGCTCACGGCCGTCATATCGCTCGACAAGGCGGAATGGGATGCGATCGTCGAGGAGCGCATCTACCGGGGGGATTTCCCGTCGCTCGCGGAGTTCCTTGCCAGGATGAAGGACCGCCTCTCGATGCGAGCCGCGACGGCGCTCGTCGAGGCGGGCGTGTTCGACGATTCGGGTATGTCGCGGGAGAGTCTCAGGAATCTGTGCGATGCGTTCTACCGCGGCGCCGAAGGGGCGCCGCCGCCCCGGCCGCATCCGCAGCGTCCCGCTCGCGCCGGCAGGGACCGGACGGCGGGGAAGCAGATATCGCTCTTCGATCGGGAGCCGGAGGATGACGGGCGAGGCTTTTCCCGTTGACGCATGCCTCTCCAATTGATAGATTCCATCGAATCGCAGGCGTCCCCATCGTCTAGTCCGGATTAGGACACCGCCCTTTCACGGCGGCGACACGGGTTCAAATCCCGTTGGGGACGCCAATTTTACGCCCGAGTCCCGAAAAGCCGATTCGGGCACGAATTCTGCACGATTTTCTGCCTTGCCTAAGCGAGCGTGTTCTGCAATTCTATCCGGGATATTTCGAGGGCGCCCCGGGCGGGGCCCCGGAACAATCGCGAAGGCATATCGGGCACAAGGAGCGTGTCATGAGCGGTCCGAGGGAAAAAGCTGTTTGCGCTCTCATCGCGGTTGCCGTTATCCTGTGCGGAATGAACGGAGCGCATGCACAGGCCGACGCACCCGCGTGGATGCAGGGATCGATCGCGAAGCTCGAACAGGAGCTCGTTGCGACGTACGGCGACGCGGTGCGCGCGGACGCGCGTCGCGGCATGGAGCAGGTGTCGCGTTTCTGGCGCGCCGGGGACGGCGACGCGGCCGTTTTCGAGGAGTTCGTCCGCCTCAATTTCGCCGGGGACGCGAAAACGCGCGACGCGATGTTCGATCGCTTCGAACGGCTCCTCGACAAGCTGAGCGGGCACATGACGGAGATCGGCGTCGCGTTCAGGTGGCAGACCGACCTCGATCTCGGGCCGGTCCTCCCGCTGGACGAGATGTTCGCCGGCTACGACGCCTCCGCTCACGTCGGCGACGATTTCTTCGGGAACAAGATCGCGTTCGTCGTGCTCCTGAACTTCCCGCTCACGACGCTCGACCAACGCCTCACGGACGGCGTCGGGTGGACGCGGCGGCAGTGGGCCGAGGCGCGCCTCGCCCAGCGCTTCTCCAAGCGCATTCCCGCTGAGGTCAACCTCGAGGTCGCGAAGATCGGCTCCGCCGCAGACCGGTACATCTCCGGATACAACATCTGGATGCACCATCTCGTCGACGCGAAGGGGAAGCGGATGTTCCCCGCCGGCATGAAGCTCCTGTCGCACTGGAACCTCCGCGACGAGCTCAAGGCGAACTATCAGGACAAGAAGGACGGCCCCGCCAAGCAGCGCATGATCCGGCAGGTGATGGAGCGGATCGTCACGCAGACGATTCCGGCGGCGGTCGTGGACAATCCGGGCGTCGACTGGAACCCCTACACGAACGAGGTGAAGCCGGCCGCGGTGAAGGACTTCGAAGGAGACGCGGTCGCGGCGGCGAGCGTGACGAACAGCCCCGAGCCGGATACGCGCTACGCGACGCTCCTCAGCACCTTCAAGGCGGCCCGGCTCGTCGATCCCTACTCGCCGACGGCGCCGACGCTCATCGCGCGCCGGTTCGACGAGAACCGCGAGATTCCCGAGGCGCGCGTGAAAGCGATGCTCGAGCAGGTCGTATCGTCGCCGCTCGTGCCGAAGGTGGCGAAGCTCATCGAAAAACGACTCGGCCGCTCGCTCGAGCCGTACGATATCTGGTACAACGGATTCCGGGCGCGGAGCGCGCACTCGCAGGAGGAGCTCGACCGGATCGTCGCCGGGAAATATCCGACTCCCGCGGCGTTCGAAAAGGATATCCCGAACATCCTCGCGAAGCTCGGATTCTCGAGCGATCGCGCCGCGTACCTCGCGAAATACATCGCCGTCGATCCGGCGCGCGGCTCCGGGCACGCCTCCGGCGGCGGCATGCGCGGCGCGACGGCGCACCTGCGCACGCGCGTCGGGAAGAACGGAATGGATTACAAGGGATTCAACATCGCCGTGCACGAGCTCGGCCACAACGTCGAGCAGGTGCTCTCGCTCAACGACGTCGATTACGCGCTCCTGCAGGGCGTGCCGAACACCGCGTTCACGGAAGGGTTCGCGTTCGTGTTCCAGTCGCGCGATCTGGAGATCCTCGGCCTCGGCGTGAAGAGCGACGAAACAGCCGCCGCGCTGAAGACGCTGAACGATTTCTGGGGAGCGGTCGAGATATCCGCCGTGTCGCTCGTCGACATGGCGGTCTGGCGCTGGATGTACGATCATCCGGACGCGACGCCGGGCGAGCTCAAGGATGCCGTGATCAACATCTCGAAAGACATATGGAACAGGTACTTCGCGGCCGTGTTCGGGAAAAAGGACGTGATTCTTCTCGGGATCTATTCGCAT
>JBFYZJ010000278.1:0-24404 GCA_041309565.1 Candidatus Krumholzibacteriota bacterium | reverse complement strand
CGCGAGCACGCTCCCCCTCGAAGCGATCGAGGCGCTCCCACGCCCCCCCCGCTTCCCGTTCCGGTCCGCGACGGCCGCGATGCGGAGACATGACTTACCTCGGGGTCAGGGTGACGCACGGCACGACCATTTCGTCGAGCGAGATTCCGCCGTGCTGGAACGTCCCCATGTATTGCCGTTCGTACTCGTGGAATTTCGTCGGATAGACGAAGTAGAAATTCTCCTTCGCGAGAATGTAGTTCTTGGAAGGACCCTCCGCGGGCAGGTTGTACTCGCCCGGTTTGCGGATCAGGAGCGTCTGCCGCGGGTCGCCGTTGATGTTCTCGCCGAACTTGTACCTGAGATTCGTCGAGGTGTCGCGGTTCCCGTGCACGAGGCTCGCCCGCGCGCCGAGGATCGAGCCGTGATCGGTCGTGATGACCACGGTGGAGCCGTGCTTCGATATCCGCTGGAGGATATCGAAGAGCGCCGAATGGACGAACCACGAGCGCATGAGCGACCGGAAAGCGCTCTCGTCGGGCGCGATCTCCTGCAGGATCTCGCTCTGGCTGCGGCCGTGCGCGAGGATATCGAGAAAGTTGAACACCATGGACACGAGATCGATGCCGCGGTAGCTGTCGACCTGCTTGCGGATCTCGTTCGCCTCCTCGATCTCGTAAATTTTGATGTATTTCGTCGTCACGCCGGCGAGGCCCGCCCGCGCGAGCTGCTCCTGCAGAAAGGCGTGCTCGAAGCGGTTCTTGCTGAACTCGTCCTTCGATCGCTCGAGCCATTGCTCCGGGGTTCGTTTCTGGATCTCGGACGGAAAGGCGCCGGCGAATATCGCGTTCCGCGCGTACGGCGTCGCCGTTGGCAGAATGGAGTAGTAGCACTCCCGTTCTATATTATAGAAAGGAGCCAGCAGATCCTCGATCTTGAGCCACTGGTCGTACCGCATGCAGTCGATGAGCACGAAGTAGACCTTCTTCCCGTCCTTGAGGCGCGGAAACACCCAGCGCTTCATCACGTCGACGCTCAGCGGGGGTCGCTCCGAGTCGCGCATCCAGCCCGGGTAGACGCGCTCGATATAGCGCGCGAAATCGGAGTTCGATTTCTTCTTGAGATCCTGCTGGGTCTGCTCGAGCCCCGTCGCGCTGAAACGGTCGAACTCGACGTCCCACAGGGAAAGCTCCTGATGAATGTCGATCCAGCCGCGCCAGTCCGGGCTCGCGTGCAGATTCCCGTCGATCCGCTGGTACGCCTGGAGGTAATCCTTGCTGAGCACGGTCTCCTGGATGCGATGCGCGTCGAGGATGCGCTTCGCCGCCGAGTAGATCTGGAGCGGATTCACGGGCTTGAGGAGATAGTCGTCGATCTTCATGCCGATGGCCTGGTCGACGAGGCCTTCCGCCTCGTTCTTCGTGATCATGATGACGGGCAGGTTCGAATCGATCTCCTTGATCTCCTGCAGCGTCTCGAGCCCGCTCTTGCCCGGCATCGTCTCGTCGAGGAGGACAAGATCGAACCGCCCCGTCTTGAGCGCGGCAACCCCTTCGTCCCCGCTCGAGGCGGACGTCACCGCGTACCCTTTTGTTCCGAGAAACATGATATGGGAGCTCAGGAGATCGATCTCGTCGTCCACCCAGAGAATACGCTTTTCCTTCGCCATACGCTCCGATCCGCTCCCCCGGTCAATCGACCGGAAAGGTGATGAGAAACGTCGTCCCTTTTCCCGGCTGCGACTCGAGAACCTTGATCGATCCGCCGTGAATATCCTCGACGATGCGCTTCACGAGCGACAGCCCGAGCCCCCAGCCGCGGCTCTTCGTGGTGAATCCGGGAGAGAAGACGCGCTTGCGCACCCCCGGGCTCATTCCCTTGCCGTTATCGCCGAAGAGGATCTCGACGCGCCGCTCGCGCTCGTTCATCCGGCACTGAATATGGATCTTCCCCTCGTCCCCCGCGATCGCGTCGAGCGAATTCTTGATCATGTTCTCGATGACCCACCCGATGAGCTCCTTGCTGCACCGGATGAGGGGGAGCTCGTCCGATTCGGTCGTGATCGTCGAGTTGATTTTGAGCGTCGGGCGTCTCCGTTCGAAGTAGCGCACCGTCTCGTCGACGATCGGGACGAGCTCCTGGAGGTCGAGCTTCGGCGCCGAACCGATCTTGCTGAACCGAGCGGAGATCTTGCTCAACCGTTCGACGTCCGTCTCGACCTCGTCGATCGCCATCGAGAGCTTCTCCGAGCCGCGCGCCGCCGCGAGCTCCTCGCGGATCATGGCGATCCACCCCATGATCGACGAGAGGGGCGTGCCGAGCTGATGGGCGGTCTCCTTCGCCATACCGACCCAGATCGACCGCTGCTCGCCGCTCTTCACCACCCGGAACCCGAGGAACCCGAACAGGACGAAAACCACGAAGACGCCGATCTGCACGTACTGCGCGACGGCGAGCTCCCGCGAGAGCGACGACGGGCCGTAGTGGAGCACCGCCCGCAGCTTCTCCGACTCGATGAGAACCGGCTCGTTCACCCGGTCGTAGGCGAGCGCCCTCCGCTGGACCTTCTCGAGCAGCGGATCGTTCGGGGCGGCGGGATCGTATTTGATCATCCGGCCGTACTCGTCCGGACCGAGCGGCGGAATCCCGGTCTGCTGATTCCAGATCATCGGTCGTCCGGCGGCGTCCGTGATGATGCACGGCGCGTTCAGATCGCGGAGCGTCTCCCGAATGAATTCGGAGCTGCCCCGGTCGTCGAGCTGGTCGATCTGCAGCCCGATGAAGCGCGCGTACTGGTTCGTCGTCCGCGCCGACTGCACGCTCATTTTCTTGATGATGCCGTTGTTGTACATGAGGGCGAATGCGACGACGACGACGCTGCCCGCGATGACATACACCTTGAGGAGAAACGGAAAATTGCGTGGCGCCCTCATGGTTCGATCAGGCCTCGAGGTATTCCCTGCCCCCCAGGTAGGGGACGAGGGCACGGGGAATGCGGACCTTGCCGGTCGGCGTCTGGTTGAGCTCGAGGATCGTCGCGATGACCCGCGGAAGCGCGAGCCCCGAGCCGTTCAGCGTGTGCACGAACTCGGGCTTCTCGTTCGGTTGCCGTTTGAAACGGATATTCGCGCGGCGCGCCTGGAAATCCTCGAAGCTGCTGCACGACGATACCTCGAGCCAGCGTCCCATCGCCGGCGCGTAGGTTTCGAGATCGTAACACTTCGCGGCGCCGAAGCTCATGTCCATCGTGCAGAGCTCGATGACGCGGTAGGGGATTTCGAGCGCCTCGAGGACAGCGGTCGCGTCGCGCGTGAGCGCTTCGAGCTCCTCGTACGACGACTCGGGAGCCACGAGCTTCACCATCTCGACCTTGTCGAACTGATGCACGCGAACGAGCCCTTTGGTGTCCTGTCCGTAGCTCCCCGCCTCGCGGCGGAAGCACGGGCTGAACGCGGTGAGCTTGACCGGGAGGCGCGCCCCGTCGAGCACCGCCCCGCGGTACATGTTGGTGAGCGGCACTTCGGCCGTGGGGATGAGGAAGAGATCGTCCTTTTCGCTGTGGTACATGTCCTCAGCGAGCTTCGGAAGCTGTCCCGTGCCGATCATGCATTCGCGACTCACGAGATACGGAACCGAGATTTCCTCGTAGCCCTGCTCGCGATGCAGATCGATCATGAAATTGACGAGCGCCCGCGACAGGCGCGCTCCCTCCCCGCGGAGCACCACGAATCCCCGGCCGCTCAGGCAGCTGCCGGCGCCGATATCGATGATTCCGAGCTTCTCGCCGATATCCCAGTGCGGGAGCATCCCGTCGAACGGATCGGGAACCGAACCCCAGGACCGCTGCACCACGTTGTGCTCCGGGCACGTGCCGTACGGCGCCGACTCGTGCGGGAGATTCGGAATGAGAAGCGCCTGCTCGTCGATCCGCGCGCCGAGCTCCTTGAGCTCGGCGTCGATTTCCTTGATCCGCTCGGAGGAGCGCTTCATCCGCTCGAGAATCGCCGTCGCGTCGAGGTTCTCCTTCTTGAGGCGCGAAATCTCCTGGGAGGCCTCGTTCCGCTCGTGCTTGAGATTCTCCGTCTCCTGGATGAGCGCGCGCTGCTTCTCGTCGAGCGCGAGGAACGCGTCGAGATCGAACGTCGATCCCTTGCGACGCAGCCCTTCCCGCACCCGTTCGGGATCTTTCCGTATGAGTTTCCGGTCGAGCATCGCGTCAGCCGTTCGCCTTCTGCTTTCTGAACGATGCGACGATTTCTTCCCCGCCCGACGAGAGGATCTCTCCCGCGAGCTTTTCGACGATCCGCGCGCGGTCGGCGAGCGCGCCGCTCATGATGCCGGTGATCTTCTCGGAGCCGTCGACGGCGACGATCGCCGCTTCGATTTCGAACTCGCTCTCCTCGACGTTGGCGAGGACACCGACCGGAGCCCGTCCGTCCTTCGCGACGCGCTCGAGGAACATCCGCTCGATCTCGACCTCCGCCGCCGCCGACCGATCGCCGATATCCCGCAGCATCGAAGCGATCTCCTTCCTGTCGCGGCGGCCGACGAGCGCGATCGCGCCCTGTCCCGCGACGGGCGTGCAGATCGACGTCGTGAAGACCTCGGCGACGTGCTCCTGCTGATTCAGCATCTCGACGTCGGCGGCCGGATAGACGAACGCGTCGACCGCCCCGCGATTCATCGCCTCGAAGAGACCGTTGAAATCGCCGTCGCCGCTCACGAGCTTGAGATCGCTCCGGTAATAGAGAAGCTGCCCGCGCTTCACCGGATCGCTCACGGCGACGCTCGCGTTCTCGGGCTGCTCGTCGAGAATGAGGCTCTCGACCGAAACGAGCGCATCGAACGGATTCGTCCTCGGCAATACGGCCGCGATCTCGAGCGTGCCGGCGATCTGGAGCGGGATCAGGCACGCGTCCAGCACGACGACGTCGAGCTCCCCTTTCACCAGACGCTGGAGCAGGGTCGCCGCCCGGCGCGCGCCGATCTTCCGGTCCGCCGGTCCTCGATCGTCCCGCCCCGGCCCGTCGGGCGCGTCCATGAATTCCGCGTTCGGATGCGCCTCGAGGAGTGCGGCGCGCACATGCGCGCGACAGAGCATCGAGAGCTCGTCCCGGCGGCTGCCGATGATGATATGTTTCGCGCGGCCCATTGCGTCTCCTCTTCGCGCGTGCGTCATTGACGTAATCCCGGGGACGAAGCTATCACAGCACTCCTGAAAACGCAATTGGAAAGACGGCGACGCGGAGCGCGGGCGGACTATCGCTGGCGCGCGACGCCCCGGGCGGAGGTGATGCCGCACACGCCGAGAATCTCCTCCTCGGCCGTGACGGGCATTTTGAAGCGCACCATCGAGCGGAGCGCGATCACGAATACGAACAGCGCGAGCGCCGATCCCGCGGCGAGCGCGACGATGCTTCCCCGCATCGTGAGAACGCCGAGCGCGCCGAAGACGGCGGACACTCCCCAGAGCGTGAGATCGACGCTCCGCGCCGACCGGCACCGGTAGAGGAGCATGTGGTGGATATGCCGGTGATCGGCCTCGAACACGGGGCGGCGCGTGAGCATCCGCCGCGTGAATGCGAGCGCCGTGTCGAGGATCGGCACGGCGAGGATCATGATATCCCCTGCGATCCGGTAGAAGACGCGGTCCCCCGGTACGAGGAGCAGCAGCGAAACGAGCCCGAACAGCAGGCCGAGGAAGAGGCTGCCCGAATCGCCCATGAAGATCGTCGCCGGAGGAAAGTTATATCTGAGAAACGAGAGCGTCGCGCCGCATACGACGAGCGCGACCGCGACGACGAGCGGCTGGCCGAAAAGCTGGCCGGCGACGGCGAACGCCGCCGCCGCGATGAACGCGAGCCCCGACGCGAGCCCGTCGAGCCCGTCGATCAGGTTGAACGACGTCGTGACGACGAGCATCCAACCGGCGATCGCGAAGACCAGCGGCACGATGAGATACACGGCGATGTGGGACGCGCCGAAATGCATGAGGAGCGCGAGTCCCACGGCGGCGACGAAAACCGAGACGGCGATCTGCAGAATGAGCTTGTAGATGTAGTGCAGGCTCCGCAGGTCGTCGATGATGCCGAGGAGAAAGATGAGAAAGCCGCTCGCGATCAGCACCGGGGTGAACGCCTGCACGACCGGTCCGCCGGGCAGGAAGAACAGGAACGTCGGCAGGAGCGTGAAGAGGATCGCACCGATGATGCCGACGCCGCCGATATGCACGATATCCCTGCTCGTGCGCCCGTTCGGCTTCTCGCAGATTCGCAGGCGCGTCGCCATGCCCCGGACGAGCGGCGTGAAGAGCAACCCGAGCGCGAAGGATAGAACGACCGCCGTCAAGAGCCCGATTCTCGTCACGGTTCATCTCCTTGGTATCCGTGCTTCTCCTCAAAGCATTGAATATCCGGACTGACGTGTCAAGCGGGACTTTCAGGGAGCCGCCGGCGCAGGCGCCGCAGATCCTCTTTCCCGACGACGCGCAGGAGGGCGAGCATCGCGACGAATGCCCCGAGGAGGATGAATCTGTGCCAGAGCTCCAGGCCGACGCGGTAATACAGGTAGTAGTAGGCGAGCCCGGTGACGATGACCGTCGCCAAGATCTTCGCCAGCTTCCCGAACTCGTACGCGACCGGATAGATCCGGCGCGTGACGAGGAAGAGCGAGAGCGCCATCACGACGTAGCTCGCGAGCACGGCCAACGCAGCCCCCATGATGCCCAGCGGCGGTATCAGGAACAGGTTGGCCGCCACGTTGACCGCGGCGCCCGCCACGGTCACGAGCGGGAAATACTTCGTCTTTTCCTCGATGTATATCCCGGCCTGCAGGTTGACGTAGATGCCGTTGAAAAGGTACGCGAGCAGGATGACCGGCACCACGACCAGCCCGGGAAGGAAGCTCCCCTCGATGAGCGTTCGTCCGGGGGCGAATTCCAGGCCGGCGACGTTGTCGATGAACAGGGAAACGATCACCCAGAGCAGGCTGGCTGCCAGGACGAACAAGGTCATGATCGCGGCGAACATCTGCTTTGCGTTTTTCTCCCGGGCGTTGTTCAGGAAAAACGGCTGCCAGGCGTATTGGAACATGGAAACCACCAGCATCATGAAAACGCCGAGCTTGTGGCCGGTCTGATACAGCCCGAGCGTATCGGCGTCGGTCAGGGCCAGGACGATGGGCCGATCGATGACCTGGACCATCATCGATGCCAGACTTGCCGGAAGATAGGGCAGGCCGAAGCGCAGCATCTGCCGCAGCTGAGCGCCCTCGATCCGGAAACGCAGCCTCGGCCGGATCTCCGGCAGGAGCGCCAGGAACGTCACGGCGGACGCGATGAGGTTCGCGACGAATATGGACTCGATGCCGAGGCGGAAGGTGATGAAAAACAGGAGATTCAATCCGAGGTTGAGCAGGATGTTGACGAGCTTGATCGCGGCGAATTTCTTCGCCTTCCGCTCGAGGCGCAGGTTGGCGAAGGGAATCAGGGCCAGGGTATCGAAGAACAGGATGAAAACGACGTACGAGACCAGTCTGCGATAGAGGCCGGGGACTTCCATCAAAGCGGCGAACGGCCCGCGCAGCGCAAACAGCAGCGCGGCGAGGAACAGGGTCGACAGGACGACGAACAGGTAGGCGGTCGAGAAGGTCTGCTTCTTGCGCTCCGGCGCGGCCAGCGAGCTGTACTTCATGAACGCGGCGTCCATGCCGTAGATGCAGACGATGTTCAGGAACGCCATATACGCGTAGATGTTGGCGTAGATGCCCATGTCGCCGCGCGATATGAAATGGGTGTAGAAGGGAACGAGCAGAAAGCCGAGGAAACGGCCGATGATGGTGGAGATGCCGTAGATCGCCGTGTCCTTGGTCAGTTCCTTGATCTTCTCACGCATGTTTCCCGCCGGGGATGGGCCGAGCCATGGCACGATCAGGCCGGGAACCGTCGTTCGAGAACGTCGGCGATCCGCTCCGCGGCCTTCCCGTCCCAAAGAGGCGGCACGCGGTGGGGACGCGCGGGACCGGCGAGAATCCGCGCGGCCTCGTCACGGATTTTGCCGGGATCGGATCCGACGAGCACGTTCGTACCAATCTCGACCGTGATCGGCCGCTCCGTGTTCTCGCGCACCGTGATGCACGGAACACCGAGCACCGTGGTCTCCTCCTGGATGCCGCCCGAATCGGTGACGACGATGCGCGCGTGGCGCATCGCCTTGACGAAATCGAGATAGCCGAGCGGCTCGATGAGCTTCAGTCCGTCGGGGATCTCGACGGCGCCGCGCGACGATTCGATCGTTTTCCGCGTCCGCGGATGGACCGGAAAGATCACGGGGAGCGACCGCGAGAGACCGGCGAGCGCCTCCATGAGGCGGGCGAACACCCCTCCCTCGTCGACGTTGGACGGCCGGTGCAACGTGACGAGCACGTATCCTCCCGGCGCCGCGCCGAGATTCTCGAGCACGCGGGAGCGCTCCGCTTTCTCGAGGTAGAAGAGGAGCGAATCGATCATGATGTTGCCGACGAAGAAGATTCGCTCGGGCCCCACCCCCTCGCGCAGCAGATTCGTCTCCGCCTCGGGGGAGGTCGTGAAGCAGTAGCGCGAGAGGATGTCGGTTACCATGCGGTTGATCTCCTCGGGCATCGCGAGATCGAAGCTCCGGAGCCCCGCCTCGACGTGGGCGACCGGAACGAGCGCTTTCGCCGCGACGAGCGAGCAGGCCAGCGTCGAGTTCACATCCCCGACGACGATGACGAGATCGAGGCGCTCCCGCGCGACGACGTCCTCGAACGCGGTCATGATCCGCGCCGTCTGCTCCGCGTGGGATCCCGATCCGACGCCGAGATGGATATCGGGCTCCGGGAGCTCGAGGTCTTCGAAAAACACGCGCGACATGTTCTCGTCGTAATGCTGCCCCGTGTGGATCAACATGCACTCGAAACGGCGGCGCTTCCTGAACTCGCGGATGAGCGGCGCCGCTTTCATGAAATTCGGCCGGGCTCCGACGATGACCGCCGTCTTCACCGTTTCTCCTTTCGCCGCGTCGATTCCCCGATCCGCGAACGGTAGAGCTTCGCGTAGTAGCGCTTGAAGCTGCCCTCCTTGACGGGCTTCCACCAGATCGCGTTGCGCTCGTACCAGCGCACGGTGTGCTCGATGCCTTCGTCGAATTCGACGCGCGGCCGCCATCCGAGGGCGCGGATCTTCCGCGCGTCGAGCGAGTAGCGCCAGTCGTGCCCGGGCCGATCGGAAACGAACGTGAGCAGCTCCCGGTCCGCGCCGGTGAGCTCGATGATCTTCCGTGCGATCTCGATGTTCGGATGCTCCTCGTCGGCGCCGATGTTGTACGCCTCCCCGACGATCCCCCGCCGTCCGACGAGCTCGATCGCCCGGCAGTTGTCCTCGACGTAGATCCAGTCGCGCACGTTCGAGCCGTCGCCGTAGATCGGCAGCGGTTTGCCCTCGATCGCGTTCGTGATGAAGAGCGGGATGAATTTCTCGGGGTGCTGGTACGGCCCGTAGTTGTTCGAGCTCCGCGTGATCACGGCGGGAAAGCCGTACGTCTTGTGAAACGCGCGCACGAGGAGGTCGGCGCCCGATTTGCTCGCCGAGTAGGGGCTGTTCGGCTGCACGGGATCGCTCTCCCGGAAGCTCCCGCGCGCGGTGCTGCCGTACACCTCGTCGGTCGACACCTGGACGAAGCGGGGCACGCGCGCCTTGAGCGCGCGCTGCAGGAGCACGTACGTGCCGAGCACGTCCGTCTTCACGAAGCTTCCCGCCTCGAGAATCGAACGGTCGACGTGCGTTTCCGCGGCGAAGTTGTAGACGATGTCGACGCCGGGAAGCAGCTCGTCGAGCAGGCGGGCGTCGCCGATGTCCCCGCGGACGAACCGGAAATCCCTCCGCTTCATGAATTCGCGCACGTTGTCCAGATTGCCGGCGTACGTGAGCTTGTCGAGAACGGTGATCTCGACCTTCCGCCCCTCCCGGCGGAGGAGTCGGACGAAATTCGACCCGATGAATCCCGCTCCCCCCGTGACGAGGATCTTCCGCATCGGCGCCTCCTTGCGGCCCGGTTGCGGGAGCCGCGCGCGGTCCGCTACCGCGTCACCCTCCCGAAGGAATGATACGTGAATCCCATCTTCTCCATCGCTTCCGGCTGGTAGATGTTCCGGCAATCGAACACGACGGGGTTTCGGAGAAGCTTCTTCGCCGTGTCGAGATCGAGCACGCGAAACTCGTTCCACTCGGTCATGATGACGAGCGCGTCGGCGCCCCGGACGGCGCCGTACGAGTCCTCGCAGTACGAAATCCGGCCCCCGTGGATCCGGCGCACGTTGTCCATCGCCGCGGGGTCGTACGCGTTGACGCGCGCGCCGGCGTCGAGCAGGCGCTCGACGAGACGGAGCGCCGGCGATTCACGCACGTCGTCCGTGTTCGGCTTGAACGAGAGCCCGAGCACGGCGATCGTCTTCCCCGCGAGGTCCGGCAGCTCGCTCCCGATCTTCTCCATGAGCCGGTCGATGAGCGCCCGGTTCACCTCCGAGGCCGCCTTGATGACACGAAGGGGCACGCCCGCTTCGTCGGCCGTGTGGATGATCGCCGCCACGTCCTTCGGCAGGCACGATCCGCCGTATCCGATGCCCGCGTGCAGGAACTTCGGCCCGATCCGGCGGTCGAGGCCCATCGCCCGCGCGACCTCGTCCACGTCCGCTCCCGCCTTCTCGCAGAGCTCGGCGATCTCGTTGATGAACGAGATCTTCGTCGCCAGGAACGCGTTGCTCGCGTACTTGATGAGCTCGGCCGTCCGGATGGACGTGAAGACGATCGGCGTCTCGAGGAGGTAGAGCGGCCGGTAGATCTCCCGCATGATCTCCCGCGCGCGCTCGTTTTCGACGCCGATGACGACGCGGTTCGGGCGCATGAAATCCTCGATCGCCGAGCCTTCCCGGAGAAACTCGGGATTCGACACGCGGTCGAATTCGACCGGGACCCGGAGGTTCTCCCGGATGATGTCCCCGACCCGCTCCGACGTTCCGACGGGCACCGTGCTCTTCTGAACGAAGACGCGGTACTCGCGCATATGGGAGGCGATATCCTTCGCGACCGTGAACACCGACGAGAGATCGGCCGAGCCGTCCTCGCGCTCGGGCGTCCCGACCGCCGAGAAGATGACCGTCGAATCCTCGACTGCCGATTTGAGATCGGACGAGAACACGAGCCGCCCCGCCGAGTAGTTGCGCGCGACGAGGTCCTTGAGCCCCGGCTCGTATATCGGCATGACCCCGTTGCGGATCGAGTCGAGCCGCGCCTCGTCGATATCGACGCAGATCACGCGATTGCCGAAATCGGCGAGACACGCGCCGCTCACGAGCCCCACGTAACCGGTTCCGACCATGCAAACTTTGAACATTCATGTCTCCCTTGCGATGCGTTCCCAGTATTCGAACAGCGTTCCGAGCATATCCTCGGTCGAATGCTCCCGCCGCCACCCGCAGGCGCGCCGCAGACGCGCGTTGTCGCCGACGAGCGCCGGTATATCCGCGGGGCGGACGAGCCCCGGATCTTCCTCGATCCGCACCGGGACGCCGCACGCGCGGACGAGGAAATCGAGCGCGTCGCGCAGCGGCACCCCCTCCCCCGAGCACACGTTGTACACGCCCGGCTCGCTCGCGTCCTCGGCGAGCATCCGGTACGCCCTGACGACGTCGCGGACGTCGAGATAATCGCGGACGACGTCGAGGTTGCCGACCTTCACGACCGGCTCGCGCTTCCCGGCCCGTATCTCCGCGCACTGGCGCGCGAACGCGGGAAGCACGAAACGCACGGTCTGCCCGGGCCCCGTGTGCCCGAAGCTCCGCGCGGCGACGACGTCCATGCCGAACGCGAGCTCGTACTGGAGCGCGAGCATCGTCTGCGCCGCCTTGCTCACCGCGTACGGGCTCACCGGCTCGATCGGGCTCTCCTCGCCGAGCGGCATCGCGCCGCGCGGCCTCCGCCCGTACTCCTCGCTCGAGCCGACGGAGAGGACGCGGACTTTCCCCGATCGCGTCTTCGCGCCCGGGCACTCGTACGGCAGGAATCGGACGCCCTCGAGCAGGTTGAGCGTGCCGAACACGTTCGTTTCGAGCGTCGAGCGCGGCTCGTCGAACGAACGCGCCGCCGAGCTCTGCGCGGCGAGATGAAACACGTAATCGGGTCGGACCTCCGCAACGAGCGCCTTCACGGCGGCGCCGTCGAGGAGATCGCAGCGGCGCCGCGCGATGTCGCCCGGCAGCCCCGACGGCTCGACGACGTCGGTCGCGATGACCTCGTGCCCCGCGGCCGCGAGCTCGCGCACGAGATAGCCGCCGACGAAGCCGCCGGCCCCGGTGACCAGTGAACGCATGACCACTCCAGCCCGGCGGGCGCTATCTCCTGCCGGGATTGTTCCGCCAGAAATCGAGGAGATCCCTGAGCGTCTGTTCGAACGGGATCTCGGGCTTCCAGCCCGTATCCGCCCGGAATTTCTCGTTGGAGCCCTCGAGGTGCGGCACGTCGCTCGGCCTGAGCCGCGCGGCGTCCTGTTTGACCTCGGCCTTCACCCCCGCGAGCGACAGGAGCATGTCCAGGATTTCGCTGATGCGGTAGCTCGTTCCCGAGCAGAGGTTGTACACCTCGCCGCTCTTCCCCTTCTCCAGCGCGAGCCAGTATCCGCGCACGATGTCGCGCACGTCGGTGAAATCGCGGCGCGCGTCGAGGTTCCCGACCCGGATGACCGGCTTCCGGGCGCCGCGCTCGATATCGATGATCTGCTTGGCGAAATCGGAGCAGACGAAAATCGCGGGGCGGCGGGGGCCCGTGTGGTTGAATCCGCGCGTCCGCACGACGTCCGTGCGATAGCTCATGAAGTACTGGTACGCGAGCATGTCCTGCCCCACCTTGCTCACCGCGTAGGGGCTCAGGGGCCGCAGGGGATTCGTCTCCCTGATCGGGACCTCGTCCGGGTAGACCATGCCGTACTCCTCGCTCGAGCACGCGATCTGGATGCGGCACGCGAGGTTGATCTTGCGCACGGCCTCGAACACGTTGAGCTGCCCGACGATGTTGGTGACGAGCGATTCCGTCGGCGCGTTCCACGAGGTCGGGACGAAGCTCTGTGCGGCGAGGTGGAAGATCCAGTCGGGGCGGATCTCCTCGATCGCGTCGCGGGTGGACGTCGCGTCGCGGAGATCGCATTCGATGAGCTTCAACCGGTCCCATACATGCTCGATGTTTTCGGTCCTGCTCCGCCACCGCACGATCCCGAAGAGCTCGACGCCCTTCTTCGCGAGGCAGAGATCGGCGAGATGGCTTCCGGCGAAACCCGTGATTCCGGTAATGAGGACTCTCATCTCGTTCCCCTTCTGCAAATGGTATGCGAGGACGGCGCACGGGGCGCATCCGTTCCTGCGGCCCGCGGAACGTCCCGGCGCGGAGCTTAACTTTCCAATTGTAATGAAATTACGAGGGGCCCGTCAACGTGAATCGAGTCCGATACGCGGGTCCTGCCGCCGACTGCACCCCGCCCGTGCTCGCAAGCTGCACGCGGGCGTCAGCGATAAACGAACCACAGGACGATGTAGGAGGCGACCACCGCGGCGACGGTGAAGGGCAGCCCCATCTTCATGAATCCGCCGAAGGATATCGGGTGCTTGTCCCGGTGGAGCAGCCCGACCGCGACGACGTTCGCGGAGGCGCCGATCGGGGTGATGTTCCCGCCGAGACAGGCGCCGATGAGGAGTCCGAAGGCGAAGAGCTCGACCGGCAGGGCCGCCTCGGTCGCGAACCGGATCACGACGGGGAGCATCGCGGTAACGTACGGCACGTTGTCGATGAAGCCCGAAAGGAGCACGGAGGCCCAGACAACGACTGAGTAGAGCACGAACGGGTGCGCTCCCCTGAGGGCGCCGAGCCGGTCGACCACCGCCTCGATGACGCCGCGGTTATCGAGCATGCCGACGAGCACGAAAACCCCGGTGAGGAACGCGGCGGTCCCCCAGTCGAACTCCCGCACGATCCTCCGGACGCGCCGGTGGTCGTGAAAGCTGTACCAGACGCATCCGGCGAGCGCCGTCGCCATGCAGACGGTGCCGCCGAACCACACGAAGCCCGGATCGACGAAGGTCGCGCTGGCGAGGAGCAGGATCGTGAGGATCAGCAAGAGGGTCGGAACGACGCTGAAGACCTTCGTCACGGGAATCGGCTCGAGCTTCCGCTTCATGCCCTTGAAGAAAAAGAAGAGAACGCCGATGCTCACGATCGCGCCGATCTGCACGAACCAGAAGATCCCCGGCTTCACCGCGCCGGAGCCGTTCCGCATCGGATACACGATGAACTCCATGAAGTTCATCTTCATCGCGGCGCCGAGGATCATGCTCGGCGGATCGCCGATGAGCGTCGCCGTGCCCTGCAGATTCGACGATATGGCGATACCGATGATCACCGGCACCGGAGAGACGCCCGCCTTCCGGGCGAGCTGGAGGGCGATCGGCGCCACGATCAGCACGGCGGCCACGTTTTCGACGAACATCGAAAGCACGGACGTGAACGAGACGATCACGAGAAACGCCATGCCGAGATTCTTGCTGCGGTTGATGAGGACGTCCGCGATCGTTTCGGGCACCTTCGAGATGATGAAGAGCTCGGCGAGCACGAGCGTGCCGGCGAAGATGCCGAGCACGTTCCAGTTGATGCTCGGAACGATCTCGCCGAACTTGAGGACGCCGAGGGCAAGGGCAAGCGCGATGCCGGCCCACGTGACATGGGCTCGGTGATGCCGGAATACGACGAGCCCGACGTACACGACACAGAATATGACGATTGCGAGAAGCACCGCCTCGTTACCTCGCTTTCAATTCATCGAGAATGCGCTCCGCCGCCTCGCGCGGCGAGTCCGCCTCGATGATCGGACGGCCGACGACGAGGAAATCGCTTCCCGCGTCGCGGGCCGCGCGCGGCGTCGCCACGCGCTTCTGATCCCCCGCCCCTGCGCCGGCCGGCCGGATGCCCGGCGTGACGACCTTGAATCCGGCGCCGAGCGACTCCTTGACCGCGCGCGCTTCCTCGACCGAGGCGACGATGCCGTCGAGCCCCGCCTCGCGCGCTTGAGCCGCGAGACGCATGACCAGATCGCGCACCGCTCCCGTCGTGCCGAAGGTGCGCGAAAGATCGTCCCCGGAGAGGCTCGTCAGCACGGTGACGCCGACGACGAGCGGCCGCGCGACGCCGAGGCGCTGCGATTCGGCCGCCGCGGCCCGCGACGCCGCGCGCATCATCTCGACGCCTCCCGAGGTGTGGATCGTCATCATCGACGCGCCGAGCGCCGTCGCGGCGCGCACGGCCCCCTCGACGGTCGCCGGAATGTCGTGGAACTTGAGATCGAGAAACACGGAGGCGCCGAGCGCCCTGATCTCTCCGACGATTCCGGGACCCTCGGCGGTGAAGAGACGGCTTCCGATCTTGTACCAGCGGATCGCGTCCCCGCACGCGGCGACGAGATCGCGCGCCTTCGAGCGCTCCTCGACGTCGAGCGCGACGATGACGGCGGGGCTGTTCGACGGGGCGTTCATTCAGCACTCCTTCGATGACGGTTTCGCGCCGATGGCCCGCGGGATCCCCCGCCTCGCGAGCGAGGCGGCGATGCGCTCGGGCAGACCCGGATCGGCGAAGATCGCCGTGCCGACCTGCACGGCCGCGGCTCCCGCCGCGAAGAATTTCCCGGCGTCATCCACGCTCGACACGCCGCCCGAGCCGATGACGGGGATATCGACGGCGCGCGCGATCTTCCAGACGGCATCGAGCGCCACCGGGAGGATCGCCGGCCCGGACAGGCCCGCCCTCACGCGCCGGAACACGGGCGCGCGGAGATCGGGGCACAGATCGGCGCCGACGACCGTGTTGATCGCGGTGAGCGCGTGCGCCCCCGCGGAGGCCGCCGCTTTGGCGAGAACGGCGACGTCGCTCACGTTCGGCGTGAGCTTCGCGATGACGGCACGCCCCTCGAGCGTTTCGACGGCGCGGCGCACGTATTTCGCCAACAGCTCGGGATCGCTCCCCACCGCCATGCCCCCCCGCTCGACGTTCGGGCACGAGAGGTTGATCTCGAACGCGTCGGCGCCGCCGCAGCCGGCTGCGGCGTCGAGGAGCCGGCGGTAATCGTCCCAATCCTCGGCGCCGAGGCTCACGACGGGCTTCGCGCCGGCGGCGGCGAGCGCCGGGAGCTTCTCGGCGAAGAAGACGACCGCCCCCACGTTCTCGAGCCCGATGCTGTTGAGGAGCCCCGCGCTCGTCTCCCAAAGGCGCCGGCCGGGATTGCCGGCCCGCGGACGGAGTGTGATCGTTTTCGTGACGACGCCCCCGAGCCGGTCGAGCCTGATGAAATCGGCGTACTCGACGCCGTAGCCCGCCGGACCGGAGGCGAGAAACACGCGGTTCCTGAATGCGACGGGACCGATCGAGAATCGCGCCGCGCGCTGCTTCATTCCTCCCACTCCTCCCAGGCGATATCGGCCGCGTCGAAGACCGTGCCGTCGTTGCACACGGTCCTGAGCACGGTCGCTCCCTTTTTCCCGACGGGCACCACGCAGCCGCGGCACGCGCCGACGCCGCACGCCATGACCGATTCGAGCGACGTGTAATGGGCGCGGAACGCGCCGCGAACCTCCTCTTCGAGCGCGCGGACCATGCCGCGGGGCCCGCACGAGTAGAGCGTTCCGCCGGCGGGAAGCCGCCTGTCGCGGACGAGCGAGCGGCACAGCGCCACGACGTCACCGTGAAAACCCGATGAGCCGTCGAGCGTGGCGAACGCGCGAGAGGAGAATTCCCCCTTCACCAGATCGCGGAGCAGCTCGCCGCGGCTCCCCGCTCCGTAGAGCATGACGATCTTCCCCGCGACGCGCCTCCGACGCCACGCGCGGGCGGCGAAGAGGAGCGGCGCGAGTCCCGTTCCCCCGGCGACGAATATCGCCGGCGCCCCGTCGGGCTCGGGAAACGACGATCCGCCGAGCGGGCCCATGATGTCGAGCGCGTCCCCCGGCTTCCGCGCGGCGATCGACGACGAGCCGCGTCCGACCGCCTTGACGAGGAGCGAGATCGTTCTCGGCGAGCAATCCATGATGCTGTACGGCCGCCGCAGAAGCGGCACCGGCGAATCGGCGACCCGTATCGAGACGAACTGACCGGGCCGCGCGTCGGGAAAACCGTCCGGCCGCTCGAGCACGAGCAGGGAACAGGACGGGGATACGCGCGTGTTTCTTTTCAGCGCGGCGCTGAAACAGCCTCTGCGATCCCGCTTCATCGCACACCCCTCTCCCCCGGTGCGCGCAGCGTGTCCACGCGCATCGTGTCGACGCGCGTCGTGTCCGCGAGCGCCGGGCCCGCCCGAGGCGCATCGGCCCGCACCGTGTCCGCCGGCGCCGGACCCGCACGGAGCGTATCGGCACGCGCGGTGTCTGCGCTCGCCGCGCCGGCAAGCGGCGGTTCCGCGTGCGCCGTATCGGCGAGCGCCGAATCCCGGTACGCCTCGAGGCGCGCCGCGAGGGAATCGGCGCCGGCGCTCCTGAGCTGGCCGAGCGCTCCCTTCGCCTGATACGAGCGCGGATAGCGCTCGACGAGGAGACGCCAGCTCTCGATCGCCGCGTCCCCCTCGTCGAGCTCGTTCCCGCGGATCCACGCGATCGCGTACGCCGCCTTGGGCGCGGCGGACGTTCCGGGAAAGCTGTCGAGCACGGCCTGGTAGCCGACGAGGGCCGTCGGAATATCCCCGAGCCGGGTCAGCTGGATCTCGGCGGCCATGAAGCGTTTGTTCGCGGCCTGCTCGGCGCTCTCCCCCGCGCCCCCCGCTTGCTGCAGCTCGAGGAGACGCTTGATGCTGCTGCTCCGCTCGAGGGAAACGGCGGCGAACTCCGAGTTCGCGTACTCCCCCCCCACTTTGGCGAACGCGTCGGCGGCGAGCCGCAGCGAATCGAGCCGCTCCTGGTAGATGATTCCCATGCGATAGTTCGCTTCGGCGGAAAAAGCCGACTTCGGGTACTTCGTCCCGATGACCCGGTACTCATCGAGCGCCCGGGGGATGGAATCCATGCATTCGTAGCTCGCGGCCCTCCCGAGCAGAAGCGGCGGCATCTCGAGCGTCACGGTCGTCTTCGGAATGAGCTCGTCGAAGATGGCGAGCGCCTCGGCGCACGCGCCGGTCATCGTGAGGCATTCACCGAGCGCGAGCGATATCTCGTATCGCCGCTCCCACGGGAGGCCCTTGCGCAATACCAAGCGGTAACTCTCCGCCGCTTTGTCCCATTCCCCGCGGCTGCGGAAGAGCTCGGCGCTCTTGAGCCGCGACTCGTCCACGATCTCCTTCTTGCTCGCTTCGGAAGCGACGATCCCGTAGTATTCGAGCGCTCCGTCGTAATCCTCGAGGGCGCGCTTGCCGTCGCCGCCGAGGAACAGGGCGTCGAAACGCAGCTCGTGCCGGGGATACTCAGCGAGAAACCGATCGACCGCCGCGAGCGCCTGCGCGTCGTCCCCCTTCAGATGATAGGCGAGCGCGAGCCAGTAGATCGAATGAGGAACGTAATCGCTCTGCGGGAAATTCGTCTGGATCTCCTGGAACGTCCGTATCGCCTTGTCGTACTCCTCCTGCCTGACGAGCGCTTTCCCCATGAGGAACATCGCGTCGTCCACCCAGCGGCTCTTCGGATGGTCCTGGATCATCTGTGCGCATTTCTGCACGACCTGTTTATACTTGTCGCGCTGCTCGCGGGCGCCGGTGTCGGCCGTCGTCGTCTTCTCCGCCTCCCCGTAGATTCGGCGCGCGTTGTAGAGCGTGTTGAAATAGGCGCACGACGGCATCGACGCCGCGGCGACGAGCGCGGAGACGGCGAGGGCGCGGGTGATGCGAGTCGCGTGCAGGCGCATGGCGATTGTCCTCTCAGACGGCGCTCTGCCATCTCCCCTCGAGGAACACACCCTGCACGCGCCCGGTGAAGCGGGCGCCGATGAGCGGCGTGTTCTTCGATCTCGAGCGGATGAGCCGCTTTTCGAAGGTCCATTCCTCGGCCGGATCGATGAGCACGAGATCGGCCGGGCCTTCCCGCGCGATGCGGCCCCCGGGGAGCCCCAGCGCGGCCGCGGGCTTGATCGTCAGGAGCTTCACGAGATCGAGCAGGTCGAGAACGCCCTTCACGACGAGCTCCGTGTAAAGATGGGCGAACGCCGTCTCGAGCCCGATCATGCCGGCGGGCGCCTCGTCGAACTCGACGTCCTTCTCGATCTCGCTGTGGGGGGCGTGATCGGTGGCGACGCAGTCGATGGTGCCGTCGAGGAGCCCCGCGCGGAGCGCCTCGACATCCTTCGCGCTCCGGAGCGGGGGATTCACCTTGAAATTCGGATCGTAGCCGTCGAGGAGACGGTCGTCGAACGTGAGGTGGTGCGGCGTCGCTTCGGCGGTGACGCGGACGCCCTTCTTCTTGGCCCGCCGCACGAGCTCGACGGCGCCGGCCGTCGACACGTGCGCGACATGGAGCCGCGCGCCGGTGAGCTGGGCGAGCGCGAGATCGCGCGAGACGGCGATCTCCTCGGCGGCGGCGGGCGAGCCTTTGAGCCCGAGGCGCGTCGAGGTGTAGCCCTCGTTCATCTGCGACGCCTGCGCGAGGAACGAATCCTCGCAGTGGGAAATGACGGGGAGCGCGTGGAGATCCGCGTACTCGAGCCCGCTGCGCATCACCTGGCTGTTCGTCACCCAGGCGCCGTCGTCGCTCAGCGCGACGACTCCCGCGCGCTTGAGGTGATAGTACTCGTTGATGATTTCCCCGAGGCGACCCTTCGTGAGCGCGCCCGCGACGAACACGCGGCAGCGCCCCGTTTCCCGGGCGCGGCAGGCGATGTACTCGACGACGCTCGGATCGTCGACGGCGGGATTCGTGTTCGCCATGCAGACGACGCTCGTGTACCCGCCCGCCGCCGCGGCGGCCGATCCGGTCTCGATCGTCTCCTTCTCCTCGAAGCCGGGCTCCCGGAGATGCGTGTGGAGATCGACGAAGCCGGGCGCCAGCACGCAGCGCTCGGCGTCGAGCACGGGGAGGTCCGTTTCGACGCTCTTCTGCCAGACGATATCGGTGATCTTCCCCTTCTGCACGCATACGGAGCCGACGCGGAGCCGCTCCGTCTCGGGATCGGCGATCTTCCCGCCCGCGATCCAGAATTCCCGTTTGTCCTTCCAGTCGATCATTGAATCTCCTCTATGCAAAAGCCTGCCGCTATTCGAGCGGCCCCGAGTCGAAGCTGCCCCCCGCGACGAGGAAGAGCACCGCCATGCGCACCGCGACGCCGTTCGTGACCTGTTCGAGAATGACCGCGCGGTCGCCGTCCGCGATCTCCTGGGCGATTTCGACTCCCCGGTTCATCGGGCCGGGATGCATGACGATGCAGTGCTCCGGGGCCGATTCGAGCACTTCAGGCGTCACGCCGAACACTTCGAAATATTCCCGCATGCTCGGGAAGAGCCGGGCCTTCTGGCGCTCGAGCTGGATTCGGAGGATGTTGATCGCGTCCGCCTCGGCGACCGCCTTGCGGATGTCGTACTCGACCGTCACGCCCCCCTCGCCGAGCCGCTCGATCTCGGCCGGCATCATCGTCGACGGCCCGCACACGGTGACCGCGGCGCCGAGCTTCGTGAGCCCCCAGATGTTCGAGCGCGCCACGCGGCTGTGCATGATGTCCCCGATGATCGTCACGCGCTTGCCGGCGAGCGCGCCGAGATGCTGGCGCATCGTCATCATGTCGAGGAGCCCCTGCGTCGGATGCTCGTGCTGCCCGTCCCCCGCGTTGACGATCGAGGCGTCGAGAAAATTCGCGAGGAACCGGTGCGCCCCCGACGAGCCGTGCCGCATGACGACCATGTCGACCTTCATCGCGCGGATGTTCTCGACGGTGTCGCGGAGCGTCTCCCCCTTCGACACCGACGAGCCCGCCTTCGAGAAGCTCACCGTGTCGGCGCTCAGGCGCTTCTCGGCGAGCTCGAAGCTGATGCGTGTCCGCGTGCTCGGCTCGTAGAAGAGGTTTGCGATCGTTTTGCCCCTGAGGGCGGGTACCTTCTTGATCGGCCGCTCGGAGATCTCCTTGAACGTGTCGGCCGTATCGAGGATCGTCGTGATTTCCTCGGCGGCGAGCTCCTCGAGGGCAAGAAGGTGCTTTCTGTTAAACGGCACGGTGGGCCTCCCCCTTTCGGTGACCGGCGCCCGCCGGGCGCGGGGAAAACGGGACCGCCGAAGGCGCCCCGCTCCCCCGCCTCCCGGAAGAACGGACCGCTATTTCTTCTTCGCGCAGCCCTTTTTCGTCTTCTTCGCCTTCGTTCCGCACGCGGATTTCTTGGCGACTTTCTTTTTCGCTTTCGCGGGCATGTTCACTCCTTTCCGTTCGATTGGCGCCGGTTCACTCTCCTCCACGACCTCCCCCAGCACGACCTCCTCCTCGCCGTCGATCTCCGTCAGGAGCACTTCGACCGTTTCGTTCGGCGAGGTGGGAACGTTCTTGCCGACGAAGTCGGCGCGGATCGGAAACTCGCGGTGGCCCCGGTCGACGAGCACGGCGAGCTGAATCGCGCTCGGCCGTCCGAAATCGATAAGCTCGTCGAGCGCCGCGCGCACGGTCCGCCCGGTGAACAGAACGTCGTCGACGAGGATGATGACGCGTCCGGTGATGTCGTCCTTGATCGCCGTTTCGCCGACGATCGGCACCTGGCTGATCATCTGCAAATCGTCGCGGTAGAGCGTGATGTCGATCGCCCCGACCGGGACGCGCACCCCCTCGAACTGCTCGATGGCGCCTACGAGCCGCTCGGCGAGCGGCACGCCGCGCTTCTGGATGCCGACGAGGATCAGGTTCTCGACCCCCTTGTTCCGCTCCACGATCTCATGCGCGATGCGCATGATGGTGCGGTGAATCTGCATGGCGTCCATGACGATCGATTTTCTCCGAATCTTCAACGATGAACCTCCTCGCTGCGATGGGCACGGGCGAAAAAAAACCACCCGGCCGGAGAGGATGGGTGGGAATCCACTGGTCTTCCTTTCCTGGCCTCCCGGGCCAGATTAAAAGGCCGTTCGATGGCGGAAGCGTAGCGGAGGACGAGACCGGAGTGCAAGGTTTTTTTCGAAGAAACGGGACGGCCGCCCGGCGCGGTCAGCGGATCGCGAGCAGCACGATCGCCGCGGCGGCGACGGCGAGCCCGGCTACGCCCGCCCCGCGCAGCCGCTCCTTCCAGAGCAGGAGGCCGGCGAGGGTGGATCCCACGATGACGGTGAGATTGATGAAGGGGAACGCGATCGACGCGGGGACGTCGCGCAGCGCGAGCAGCGTAAAGACGGTGCTGAAGAGGTTGGGAACGCCGAGGGCGAGTCCGAGCGCGAGGGTCCGCGCGTCGATGCGCACGCGGCGCACCGCGACGAGCATCCACGTGATGGCGGCAGCCGAGGTAAAGAGGATCCAGGTGAACGCGAGCCGGTCGAGGTCCGGCGCCGTCTCGCGGAACGCCTTGAGCGCGACGTCGCCGAGCCCGAGCACGACGAAGAGCGCCGGAACGATCAGCGCCCCCCCGGTGCCCCCCGCCGACAGGCGCGCCGGGCCGGAGAAGCTCCGGGCGAAGATCAGGACGGCCACGAGGCCGAGCGACAGGCCGATCCACTGGAAGATTCCGGGCCGCTCCCCCCAGAACAGGAGGGCGACGGCGACCGGCAGCGCGACCGACAGGCGCGCGATCGTGACCGGCACGGCGAGCGGCAGCCGCGCGATGGCGGCCATGAGGAGCAGGAAACCGAGGACGAAAACGACCCCCGCCGCGATTCCGAGCGACGCCGTCGCCTGCCCCGGATGGGGGACGCGGCCGCCGAGCATGAAAAAGGAGATCGCCGAGGCGGACAGGTAGTTCGCCCCGGCGATCAAAATGCGGCTCCCCCCCCTCCCCTCATTCACCTTGAGGATGAGGGCGATCGTAATCGAACAGAGCGCCGCCGGGAGAAGCCAGATCAATTGACGGCCTTCACGAACTGCTCCGCGAAGTACTTCGCCGTGAGCGGCTCACCGGTCGCCGACTCGACGAGCTCGTTCCACGGCATGACGTCCCCCTTCGAATAGACCGCATCCCTGAGGAACGCGCCGACCGCCGCGTTGCCGTAGATGCCGGCGGGAGCCTCCGCGCCGCCGAGCACCGTCGCTTCGATATGGTGCTTGAGCTGGGAGGCGATGAGCTCGCCGAGCAGATAGTTATGATAGTACACCGGGCTCATGACGATATGGATCTTCGTCGCCCAGTCGGGCGCGTTCCGCCCCTCGGGACGCTTCACGAACTGGTAGCGCTCGACGAGATCCCACCAGAGCGCGTTGAGGTCTTGATCGGGATTCTTGTACAGCGCCCGCTCGAAGTGGAACATCACCTGGGACCAGCGCGCGAAGATGAGCTGCTTCATCCGCAGCGACTCGGCGAGAACGGGGGCGACCTTTTCGAGATCCTCGTCGCCGAGGCCGAGCGCCGCTTTCATCCACGCGGGATCGTGCGACAGGCGCCCGAAATACTCGGCCGATGCCTCCGTCACGCAGAGGTGCGGGTACGTCCGCAGGAGGAACGGAAGATTCATGTCGAGATTCTTGTCGTAAACGCCGTGCCCGAGCTCGTGGAGAATCGTCTCCATCCAGTACCCGTTGTCCTTCATGTTGGCGAGAATCCTGATATCCTGCCCGCGGTCGATGTCGGTGCAGAAGGCGTGCGGATTCTTGCCCTGCTTCTCGTAGAGGTCGCTCCGCCCGAGGATGTCGTCGACCGGCATGCCGATCCCGGCGAAGAAGACCTTCGCGATCTCGACCGGATCGGTCCTCTTGTAGTATCGGTCGAGATCGATCTCGCCGACCTGCGGAAGCTCCTGGAAATACGGATCGTGGTAGTGCCAGGGGCGCAGATCGGCGGCCTTGATTTTGTAGCTGTTCGCCAGCTCCGCGTCGAGCTTGTTCTTCATGAGGAGGAACGGCTCGCGGGTCAGCTCGTCGAGCTCGGCGAAGAGCTTCACGAGCGCGTCCTCGTCCTGCTCGGCGAGCGTGAGCGACATCGTGTAGAAATTGTCGAATCCGACCTTCTTCGCCGATTCGTTGCGGAGCTTCACGAGCTGGAGCAGGCTGTCGAGCACGATCGGCCCGACCCCCTTGCTCGCCTCCCACGCCTCGCGACGGCGGGCGCTGTTGCGCTCCTCGCCGAGGATCCGGTAGACGTCGTTCGTCGTCATATCCTTCCCGAAAATGACGGGACGGTAGATCGTGAAGCGGTTCTCGACGGCGGCGGCGATATCGATCATCTGCTTGAGGAGGAGCGACTCGGTCTGATTGCCGAGGTACCGCAAATAGAGAAGATATGACATGCGCTGGAGCT
>JBFYZJ010000277.1:0-2709 GCA_041309565.1 Candidatus Krumholzibacteriota bacterium | reverse complement strand
GATATCCCGAGAATGTCCCGAAGCACCGTCTGGTGCTCGTCGAGAAGCCTGCCGATCGCGCGATGATCCGCGGCCGGGCCGCGCAGGAGCGCGAGCGCCGCCCGCGTGAGGTCGCGATTGTGAATCGTGCCGTCGACAAGCGCGAGCTCCTCAGGAGTCAATTCGCCCTTGAAACGATCCAGCTCTCTGCGTTCGACGGCGTGGAGCGAGAAGCCCGGATTCCGCTCGGCGAGGCGCCGCACGATCTCGAGCACCCGATTCTTCACGCGCGCGAGGATGGCCATCGTGTCCTTGGGCTCGCGCGAATCGCCGAGAACGAACGGTCCAAGGGTCGCGGCGAGCCGGTCGACGCGCACGGCCGGATGAAAGGCGATCGTGAGGAGCCCGCCGAACGACGCCGTGTACTGGTCCATCATGCCGCCCGGCTCGTCGAACTCGAGAACCTCGGCCGCATGCGCGAGGCGGGCGCACTCCTCGGGAGGGATCTCTCCGCCATGATCGCTCATGCGCGCGAGAAAGCTCACCCACGAGACGACGAGCGCCGACGAGCTCGACGTTCCGGCGCTGATCGGCACGTCCCCGTGCACGACGCAGTCGAATCCCGACGAAAACGCGTATCCCGCGCGGCGCATGACGTTCACGGCGCTCCTGAAGTAATCGCGATTCCGCTGATACGGGAGCGGCCCCTCGAGCGAGAATCGGTCTTTGGCCCCGATGTCCGGCAGATCGAGATTCACGCCCATGTCAGTTCGCCGCGTCCCCTCGACGGCGACGCGGAGCGAAATGGCAAGAGGAACCACCGGCAAGCCGAGATAGTCCTGATGCTCGCCGAAGAGGCACACGCGCCCCGGGCTCGAAACACGAATGGTATTCGGACGACCTATCAACTCATCCTCCCTGCGGCCGCGCCCCGCCGGTTCCGCAAAAGCGTCTTCTTTCGAAGACGGAGCATATGCTATCCTGCCCTTCAGGAAAACAGGAAAGGAGCGGAAAAATGAAACGACGGATCCTACCGGCGGCGATCGCCGCGGTTATTGGAGTCGGCCTGCTCTCCGCCGCCATCCCGGCGCCTCAGCCGGCGAATGCCGAGGGCGTAACCACGCTATCCCTCGAAAACGGCGTCATCCGCTGCTCGATTCAAATCGAGAACGGCGCATTCCGCTCCGAACGCCTCGATCTCATGCCCGGCACGCCGCTGTGGTCCGAGCCGCCTCCCCCTCCCGCCATCGGCATGGACGCCGACTTCGCGATCGACGTCATGTTCACCGACTGGTCCGCCCCGGGAAAGATCGACAACGCCGACAATCCGGTTCTGCTCACGAAGAAGGACTTCGTCATCGTCTCGAGCGAGCCGCGTGCGGACGGCGGCGCGAAGGAGCTGACGCTCGAGTTCGCCGGAGTGAATCATCCGATCGAGCTGCGCGTCACGTATCGCCTCGAGCCCGACGCCTTCTACGTGAAACGAAGCCTCGCCGTGCGCGACACGACGTCCGGCCGTCATTTCCTGCGCTGGTTCTGGCCGCGGCACGGCGCCATCATCGGCGCGACGACCGTCGTGAAAGACGGCGGATTCGGCCAGCCCGTCGCCCTGCTCATGGGACGCGGCGGCGCCTTCTTCGGCGTCGAATACCCCGCCGCCGAGAACCGCATCGCGCCCGCGGGGGACGAATCTCACACGCTGCGCTGCGGGCAGGAATACGGCGCCCTCATCGGCAAGGAATGGCTCTCGAGCGACTGGGTGGTCGCGGGTCTCACCCCCGACGAGCACGTGAAACAATGGTTCTTCTCGTACCTCGACCGCGTGCGCGTCGCCCCTCTTCGCCCCTTCTCGCTCTATAACACATGGTACGACCTCCGTTCTCCCGAATATCCCCGCTGGTCCGCCGACCGCGTGATGAGCGAGAAAACGTGCCTCGCCATGGCGGGCGTGCTGCGCGACAAAATGAATGCGCACGGGATCAAATTCGACGCTTTCGTTCTCGACGACGGCTGGGACGTCTACGGCAGCGACTGGGAGATCCGGAAGGAGCAGTGGCCGAACGGATTCAGGCCGCTCGCCGACGAGCTCGAAAGATCCGGCATGCATCTCGGCGTGTGGTTCGGCCCCACGGGGGGTTACTCATTCCACGACCGGCGGCTCTCGTGGATGAAGAGCCACGGCTACGAGACGGTCGGCGACATGCTCTGCGTGGGGGGAGCCAAGTACGGGGCGCTTCTCCGCCGCCGTGTGACCGATCTCGTCGCGCGCGACGGCGTGGGGTATTTCAAGTGGGATGGAATCCAGTTCTCCTGCAGCGAGCCCGATCACGGCCACGCGACTGATATCTACTCCCGACGCGCCGTGATGGAATCGGTCGCCGGGATGTGCCGCGCCGTGCGCGAGAAACGGCCGGATATCTTCCTCAATATCTCCTCGGGCACGTGGCTCAGCCCGTGGTGGGTGCGCTACGCGAACACGATCTGGATGCAGGGAATGGACTACGGCTTCGCCGACGTGCCGTCGATCAGCAAGCGCGACGGCTCAATCACCTATCGCGATTTCGTTCTCTATGACGATTTCCACAATCAGGATCGATGGTTCCCGATTGCGAATCTCATGACGCACGGCATCATCAAGGGGAAGGAGTTCTCGGTCGGCGTCGAGACCGAGCCGCTCGACAAGTTCACAGACGACGTGCTCCTCTACTTCGCCCGTGGCGTGGCGATGTA
>JBFYZJ010000276.1:0-2739 GCA_041309565.1 Candidatus Krumholzibacteriota bacterium | reverse complement strand
GAGAAGACGCACGCGATCGATCTCGTCGAGCTCGTGAAGGCGCTCGGCGTCGAGCACGTGCGGACGGTCGACCCGTTCGACCAGAAGGGGACGCTCGCCGTTCTCAAGGAAGAGATCGAGCGTGACGCGCCGTCCGTGGTCATCACGACGAAGCCGTGCGTGCTCTTCCCGAGCAAGCTGAAGCCGGCGACGAAATTCCACGTCGTCCTCGAGAAGTGCACCGCGTGCGGCGCCTGCTTCAGGATCGGCTGCCCGGCGATCAGCGCGTCGAGCGAGAAGAACGAAAAGGGGAGAGCGAAGTCGCAGATCGATTTCGAGCTCTGCACCGGCTGCACGCTCTGCGCGCAGGTCTGCCCCGAGGAAGCCATTCAGGAAGTGACCAAGTAGGGCGCGGCGCGGCCGCGCAATGCAAGGAAGGAACGAGATGAAAGACGGCACGACGAACGTACTGATCGTGGGAGTGGGCGGGCAGGGCGTGCTGCTCGCGAGCGAGATGCTCTGTCAGGTCGCCAAGGTCATGGGGCTCGACGCGAAGAAGAGCGAGGTCCACGGGATGTCCCAGCGCGGCGGCGTCGTGACGAGCCACGTGCGCTTCGGGAAGAAGGTCCACTCGCCCCTGATCGAAGAAGGCGCCGCCGACGTGGTCCTCGCCTTCGAGGTCGCCGAGGGGCTCCGCTGGGTGCACTACCTCAGGCCCGGCGGCACCATCATCGTGAACGAGCAAAGAATCGTTCCGCCCATCGCGACGACGGGCAAGTTCTCCTACCCCGAGAAGGTCGAAGACTCGATCAAGGCCCGCGTGCCGCACACCGTCGTCATCGACGCCTTCGAGATCGGGAAGAAGCTCGGCAACACGAAGCTCGTGAACACGATCCTCCTCGGCGTGCTTTCGAACGACCTCGACCTCGAGGAATCGAAGTGGCTCCAGGTGATCGAGAAGATGGCGCCGAAGGGCACCGGCGAGATCAACAAGCAGGCGTTCCTCGCGGGGAGGGCGGAGAAGTAACGCGCCGCCCTATCGCCGTAGAAACTTCGCTTCCGCCCATGCCATGATCTGCTTGCCGTGCGCGAGCTCGGCCCGCAGCGCATACAGCCGCGGCGATTCCGCCGTGATCCACCCGCGCAGGTCGACGAACGACCCGCAGCGGATCGGCCGCAGGAACCTCACGTGCAGATCGGCCGTCATCCCCTGAACGCCCCGGCGAAAGAGGCAGTTGGTCATCGCCGCGTCGAGGAGCGCGGCGATCATGCCGCCGTGGAGGATCCCGTCGTATCCCTGCAGGGCGCGGCCCGGCCGGAATCTGGCGCGGACCGCGCCCTCCTCGCCGTCCTCGAAATGCAGCCCGAGGGACCGCGGGTTGCGCGCCCCGCACATCAGGCAGTGGGCGTGGACGTCTTTCGCGGCGCCCGCGCCGGATCGATCAATGGTCACAAACGTTTTCCCCCGATTTCAGCGTTCCCGCGAGATACGCCGCCACGAGATGCTCGGGCGTTTCGGCCGGAGCGCCGACGATCACGCCGATTCCCTGATCGGCGAAGAGCCCCTGCGCCCGCGACCCCATCCCGCCGGCGATGATGACCCGCGCTCCCCGCTCCGCGAGCCACGCGGGCAGGAGCCCCGGCTCGTGCGGCGGCGCTTCGATCTCCTCGCGCTTGATTATCTTCTTGGCAGCGGGATCCACGTCGATCAGGACGAAGCGCTCGCAATGTCCGAAATGCATGGCCAGCTTTCCCTCCGCGAGGGGAATGGCGATCCGCATGTGTGTGTCCTCCTTATGAACAGGTTCGCTCTTGTCGTTCCGCTCCGGCGGCGTTTCGCCGTCGAGCGCTTCGATCGGCCTGATGATCTCGCGCATGATCGCGGCCGTCGGAGAGCCGGCGTAATGATGAATGAACGCCCGGCCGCTGTCCCCCGATTCCGCGATCTTCGGATCCATCGGGATGGAGCCGAGCAGCGGGACGTTCATATCCTTCGAAATGCGCTTTCCCGCGCCGGCGCGCAGGATCTGCGTGACCTCGCCGCAATGGGGGCAGGCGAATCCGCTCATGTTCTCCACGACGCCGAGCACCGGCACGCCGAGCTGGCGGCAGAACGAAACGGACTTGCGCACGTCCACCGCGGCAACCTTCTGAGGCGTCGTGACGATCACGGCGCCGTCCACCGCGCCGAGGAGCTGGACGACCGAAAGCGGCTCGTCCCCCGTGCCGGGCGGCGAGTCGATGATGAGGAAATCGAGATCTCCCCAGGCGACGTCCCGCAGGAACTGCTTGATGACGCTCATCTTCATGGGGCCGCGCCAGATGACGGCGTCGTCCGGGCTGCGCAGGAGAAACCCGATCGACATGACCTTCAATCCTTCCATGTCGACGGGAAGCAGCGCGTCCTCGCTTCCCTGCAGCGTCGTCCCCTCGAGCCCCAGCATGGTCGGGACGCTCGGGCCGTGGATATCCACGTCGAGCAGCCCGACGCGCCTGCCGGACAGCATGAGGGCGACGGCGATGTTCACCGCCACGGTGCTCTTGCCGACGCCTCCCTTGCCCGACAGCACGATCACCTTGTGCTTGATGCGGCACAGCCGCGACTGAAGCAACCGGCGATCCTCATACTCCTCGTCGCTTTCGCCTTTCAGCTGTTTGGACGCCGAGCATTTCTCGTCGCTGCAGGAGCCGCACGAACGCTCCCCGCCATTCTGATTCTCCACTCGAGTCTCTCCCTTCCGATTCAGGTAATCCTCGCAC
>JBFYZJ010000275.1:0-3604 GCA_041309565.1 Candidatus Krumholzibacteriota bacterium | reverse complement strand
CGGCTTGAGAAGATTCGCCGCGTCCATCCCCCCCCCCGAGCCGGGGCCGCCGATCGTATGAATTTCGTCTATGAAGAGGATCAGTTTCCCCGCGCTCCGCACGACCTCCCCGATGAGCCCCTTGAAACGCTCCTCGAATTCACCCTTGTACTTGGCGCCCGCGACGAGCCCTCCCATGTCGACCTCGAATACCTTCACGTCCTGGAGCGACTTCGGCACCCGCTTGTCGATCACGGCCTGCGCGAATCCCTCGACGATCGCCGATTTCCCGACGCCGGCGCCGCCGACGAGGATGGGGGAGTTTTTCCGGCGCCTGAGCAGAATCTGAATCGTCTGCTGGAGCTCGTCTGCGCGGCCGATCATCGGATCGAATTCGCCCGCGGCCGCCCGATTCGTCATATCGGAGGTGTACTTGAGCGTCCCCGCGACCTCGGCGGCGCCCGCCGCGGCGGCTTCCGGCGCGCCTTTGCCTCCCTTCGAGGGAGCGGCGATCTCCTCGACCGCCTTGATCTCCGCGATGGCGCGATAGAGATCCTCTTTTTTGATGCCGATCTTGTCACGGACGTAGCCTGACAGGGCGGAGCGCGGATCGAACGCCGCGATGAGGATATGTTCCGGCTCGACGAGCGGGGCGTAGAGCTTCTCCTTCTCGTCGAGGGCGTTGTTCAGCACGGTCTGCACCGAGGGAGACACGGGGGCCTTCTCCCGCCCCGTCGACTTGCCGGGCTGGTCCTTGAGGTAGATCTCGAGGATCGACTCGACGAAGGATGCGGGTTTGGCGAGCTGGTTGAGGATCGACTCGACTTCGGAAGACTCGTGGCGCACGACCGCCATGAGCAGGTGCTCGACCTCTATCTCCGCGTGCTTGAAGGCGGCCGCGATCTCCTGGGCGGCCTTGATGACCGTTCGAGAATCATGGGAATAGCTGGAGATATCCATGCGGGAGAATCGCTCCTTTGAGAATGAGAGTCCGTTGAAACCCGACGGTAGCGTTTTCCGCCGTTCCGCTGCGAAAAAACTCTAGATTTGCCTGTCGATTAAGTCAAGGCATTAATCGACAAGGGCGAACGATGACACGATCCTGTCGAACTCCACGCCGATGGTCTTGATCGTTTTCTTGGAGAAATTGCCCGAGAACGTGCAGACCACCCGCCCCACGAGCACGAAGATGACCTTCTGGTACACGACGGTGCCTTCGACGGGGATCCATTTGTACACGAGCTCGTAGGCGGAGTTGCCGCTGTCCGTCGTCTTTTCCTCTTCCTTGAGAATGTCGATCCCCTGCAGCGTCGAGAGCAGATTCGCCCGGCGCTCGGCGGCGTACGTCTTAAGATCGGGGGCCAACGTTTCGCGATCGATAACGAGCGAGATGTTGTGCTGAACGCCGCTGTCGTCGGGCCCCTGATAGGTGTACACGGTCGTTTCCTTCCACCTGTCGGGAAGGTTCAGTTCGAATGGAAATCCCGCCTTGGCCATGCGATTACCTTCCTCCGGTCCCGGTCATGGTATGAGCATTCTTCCCATGCGCCATCCTAGCGCAGCCCGAAGAGCGTCCTGGATGACGCCACATAAACGATCCCCGCGCGGTCCACGACAGGCGGAGTCAAGAGCGCCTCGTCCACGTCTACCGCTGAAACCTGCTCCCCCTTCGCGTCGAAGAGAAAGACGACGCTCCCGGCCGTCGCGAGGAACGAGCCGTCCGAGAGCGCGGCGCCGTAGGCGAAGCCCCCCTTCGGCGGCGTCTGTTTCCATGCGAGCTTCCCGTCCCGCACGGCGAGGATCGCGCCGCCCGCCATCACATACGCGAGCCCGTCGGTCCCCAGAATCGGCGGCTGAGCGCCCGGGGAGATTGCCCGGAGAAGCGAATCCTCGAAGCGCCAGATCTCCGCGCCGTCCGGCGTCACCGCCGCCAGTATGCCTTTTCCCTTGTCGTTTCCGAGGAAATGGACGTTCCCCGCTCGATCGGCGCTCGCGGCGACGGGCGAATCGATGGGGAAATCGAATTGAGCGGCCTCCGCTCCCGTCAGCGCGTCGAAAACGAACGCCCGCTTCATGAAAACGTAGAGACGGTTCGCGCCGGCGGCGAAGAGCGGGGGCAGCGTCTGGCCGCCGTCGAGCGTGCGTCCCCACGTATCGGTCGGGCTTCCGTATTTCGCCCGGTAGAATCTCGCCGAGGGGGGCGAGTCGTCCTCCCCGCCGACGAACTGCACGACCGCCAGAAAATCGTCCTTCTGCGGAGCGAGCATGAAAACGGGGTAGTGCTCATCGATGACCTGCGGGAGCGATCCGTCCTCGAGGATACGCCTGTTCGCCATGTCCGCTGCGTCGAGGAAGAAGTTGCCGTTCTCGAAATAGATCAGGCTGTCCCCGACGCCGATCGGCGAGTTCTCGTACTTCGACCGTTCCCACTGCTTCCGCCCTGACGCGTCGAACACGGCAAACATCGACGCGGATTCGACGACGATGCGGTCGTTCCACAGCAGCACGAAGCCGGGCGGCGCGCCCGCGGGGAGGGCGAGCGGCGTCGAAAAGAGCAATTCGCCCTTCAGGGAGGCGGCGGCGGGGAAGAAGGAGCTCCTCCCGTAGTCGGCGAAATAGGTCGGGCACGGCGCGCTGGCGACAGTGTTGTTCATGCGGTCATTCCCTCCCGGGGCGGGCCTGGAGCCGCACCCCCATGCGAAACAAATGGCGAAGAGCAGCGCCGCCGCGCGGCGCCGCACGAAGCGAGCGGCGATTCGGTTCGTCGTTCTCATAGCTCCTTGATCTCGAAAGCCACGCCGGTAACCGACGCGTCTCCCATCCAATCGCTGATCTTGCTCAGATCGCCCGTGTCCAGATCGTCGGCATCGGTCGTCTTTCCGAAGAAGTATCTGATGACCTTCTTCATGGCGACGTTCTTGCTCACCGTGATGGTCGTCCCCGCCGGGGTGAACGTTCCGGCCTCGTCGTCATTCACCTCCAGCTTGAAATGCATGCCGGCCATGGCGGCCGCTCCTCCCCTGATCTCGTAGTGCGGCATGAAGTGCAGCGCCGTATTCTTGAACGCATGGTCGACGCCGCCGGCGCGCGCGAGCCGGAACTTCTTGTTCAGCATCAAATTGATGCGCTTCTGCAGGTCCGCGAGCCAGTTGATCTGGTTCTGGTACGTCCACGACGCGGCCGGCTCGAACCGGGCCGAGATATTCGTGCGTACCATCAAAATGCCGGTGTACGTCTGGCCGCTCGTGAGCGTCTTGGCGAACTCGTCCTCGCCGAGCTTGTAGAGAATGAGATCCGCCTTCGAATCGGCCGTGAAGCTGTAGTAGTCCTTCTGGTGCGCCGATTCGTGCAGCTTCCGGTTCGTGATCAACTCATAGTTCAGATCCTTGAACGTGATCTTGAATTTGGTTCCGTCGAGGAATTTGTGCAGCGGCTTGGTCGCCTGCCCCATGTCGTTCAACCAGTTGACGTAGTACCAGAAATGGCGCATCCGCACCGCGTGGTTGCTGCTCATGATCGTCAGCTTGTCGAGACTGTAGGGCGCCCCATGGTAGTAGGCGCCTCCGGTTGGGACGACGAGTATCTCAAGTTCCTCGACGACAAGGACGCGCTGCCGAGCCTGGCG
>JBFYZJ010000274.1:0-5087 GCA_041309565.1 Candidatus Krumholzibacteriota bacterium | reverse complement strand
CGGATTCGGATATACGATGAACGTGGCGGGATCGACCGCCTCGCGAGAAGACGATTCGCTCGAGCGGCCCTGCGTTCCCCTTCCCAGCGCATCGCGCCGATGGAAGGGCCATGATTGATCCCTATTCTCATAGGGAACGCCGAGATCGTATCTCCTCAGCGAGACGATCCGATCGCCTGACGCGGCTCCTCCGTCGGCGGACGCGTACGGGCCAGCCGAGGCGCAATCGAAGAGGTACAGCTCAAGATCCTCGCCCAGCAGCAGGGCCATCGAACCCCCCGCCACCCCTTCCCCGGCGAGCGGCCACTCCTCGATCTCCCTCCCCGAAAAATCGAAGGCGCGCAGATCCCCCGAAACGCGGAACACGATCTCCTGCCTCCCGTCGCCGTTCACGTCCCCGATGACCGGCGGCGCCTGCCTTACCGATCTGTCGCGCGCGGCGCTCGCCTCGTCGAGTCGTTTCGGCCAGCCGCGCGCGGGCGTTCCGAAACCGGAGAACAGGTAGAGATACTCGTCGTCGCGCAGGGCGGTTTCGAGGGTGCCGTCGCCGTCGATATCCGAAAGAACGGGGGCGGTAGGATTCGAGCCTCTGAGCGCCGTGAAATGCGAGACTCCGCCCAGCTCGAAGTAATAGAGCCCTTTCCCGGGCACCGTCGCCACGAGCTCGTCGTGGAGGTCGTGGTCGATATCCCCGGCCGCCGGCACGAGCAAATCGGGCAATTCTCCCTCGACGCTCACAACCCCGAGAAGAACCGGTTCGGGTCGCTCCGCGACCGCGTAGTCCAGATAGAGCGGCACATGATGGAACCGCAAGCCCTCCCCGGACTTGAAAGTCGCCAAAAATGCCCCGCCCGCGCTTTCGGAAAGAACCGGGTGCGAGGCGAGCACTCCGTCCATGAGAGCAAACTCGATGCCCCGACCCTTTTCCGTCCACCACGGATCCGGTCTCGAGACGTCGAAACCGAGAATATAGAGATACGTGCTGTCCTCGGTCGAAGAGAAAGCAGCGAGCTGAAAACCCGAGGGTTGATACGTGAATCGCTCCAGGCCGAAGCACGATTCGCGGTCTCCGCGCAGCTGAATCGTCCCCGGCGTGGTGTCATCGTCGATCGTCAAGGGAACGCCGTTCCGATTGAACGCATACAGGGTGCCGCCCTGCGACGTAAGAAATATGCCGGTCGAGGCGATCCCGTCGACGGCGCCGATCACCGGGGGAGCGGTCCAGAGCGCTCCATCGGCTTTTATGACGAAGTTTCCCGCACCGATCCAGCCGTCCAGCCCCGCTCCATGGACGATGTGGATGAGCCCGGTGTCGGCGGCGACGACCAGATCCTCCCATGCATCGCCGTCGAGATCGACCGGTATCGGACTCAGCTTCGAGGCGTCCCCGGCGAGCTCGCACCGAACGAAATCGAGCGGCGGCGAGAATTTCGCGTCGAAGGTCATGGAGCTCCCCGCGTCCGAAATATCCGAAAGTTCGATCCCCGTCGGCGTACCGGCGTTATCGTCGCTCGCCGGATCCGTATCCGGTCCGAAGCGGTCGTTGTTCCCCTTCCTGAATGAATCGTAGAAGCTCCCGTACGCGAAGCTCCCCACGGGCCGGTCGAGGTCCTGCACGTGATCGGCTTCTTCCAGATCGACCCCTTTCCAGTCCCTGTCGTCGTTCGGGTACCCCCCGGAATCGAGGGCGCGGAGCAGAGACGCCTCGTCGACGTGGTAGACCATGAGGCCGCTCCCCGTGATGAGGCTGTCGGGGCCGACGGCGAGATTCGTCGAAGAAGTGAGGAAGTAGTCGAATTCCATTCCCAGCAGCGTGTCCGGATTGTCGGGAACACCGTTGCCGTCCACGTCGGTGAAATCGAATCTCCCGTTGAAATTCGTATCGTGCACCCTGTTCTCGACGAGGTAGTACTCGGTGACGTTGATCGGTATCTTGACGAGGGTCGTATCGGCGGATCCGCCGGTGTTTACATCCGCGATTCGAATCGTCCGATCCTCATCGACGACAACCGGTTCGAGCCAACCCATGAGGTACCGGTTGAAGGCCGAGGGAAATGCCGGCACGAAGCCGAGGGCGTTGTAGATGCCGTAGCTCATCAGATCGAAGTTCCCGATGCCCTGCGAGTCGGGATACGGGTCGGGGGTGGTGTCGTACAGCGGCAACATCCCGAGCCTGAGCCCCAACTGGTATGCGCGGAGCCCGAGCGAGCCGAAGATGTAGCCGTCCTGCGATGACTCCTCCGGCCAGACCATGAGGTTGTCGATCTGGAACGGCTCGCCGTGCACGAGGTCGTTCGTCGGAACGCCCGGCGTGCCGAGCGTGCCTTCGAGCGCCTCCTCCATCTCGCGCGGATTGACGAAGCCGGACGCGACCTGATCCTCCGAATCGCCGTTGAAATCGGTCTCCTGCCCCGGCTCGGCGTGGATGATCGCAAAGGCGTCATACATCGAGAAATCGACCGTCGCGTCGGTCTGAGCGACCACCTCGATGAGGATCTCCGCCATCCGCTCCTTCCACAGGCCGTCCGCGCCGTAGTAGGCCTGCGTCTCGCTCAGCGCCACGGTCGACGGATGGAGCGTCGTTTGCAGATGAAAGACATTTCTCGACGCGCCGAGATAGTACTCGCGCAGGTGCCGAAGCTCGTTCTCGAAATAGGCGGCGTCGTGGTCCGCCGCGAAACCGCTGTCGGCGAACGAGACCATGAACACGATCACGTTCAACGAATCGACGGGAGCGCTCCCGCCGCGGAGGAGCCGGTCGACGGCGCTCAGCTGGTACGGACCGACGCGCTGCCCGAGCGGAAGGGCGGCCCGGGGCGCGGCGGGCGCGGCCGATTGGGCGAAGACCGATCCTGGCATCAGGAACCCGACGATCGCCGAAAGCACGAGAATAACTCTTCTCATAGGCCGATTATTCTAGCTTGTGCGAGGTGAATTCTTCAAGGCCTATATGGCCCCTATAAAAGAATCTGGGGAGAGTGAAGATCTTGTGCCGCCCCTGTACGACATTTGATTTCTTCACTCTCCCCTTCGGCCGACCTTCGTGGGTAACACGAACTTTGTATCGCTTGCCAGCGCTCTACTCGGTGGTTTGTCCTGTCTCTGAGTCCCGAGTCCGTGTCGCCCTCTCAACGATGGGGGGATCGCTGAATCTATCGGTCAGCTTGGCTTCCGTATTCAGCCCGGGCAGTTCGCCGCTCTTCGGCGTCGAGGTCAGTGCGCCCGTTCCGCGGCCCGGGGCGGGAGGGGCAAGGTCCGGATTTCCGGGATCGGTCTGGAACGCCCAGTAGAACGTAACGGCCGCGGGCGTGACCGACGTGATATAGAGCTTCGCGTAGTGCTCGTCGCTTCCTTCGACGAGCTTGAGCATGTACATGTGGCGCACGACCGCCTCGACCGAGCCGGACGGCGACCATCCGTCATCGGGAGCGTACGTGACGGCGTCGAAGTTCGACGCGTATCCGTAATCCTGGATCTGCGCTCCGGCGCGATAGGCGACGAACCGCTGAACGCCCGCTTCGTCCACGAAGTAGAAATCGGTCGTGGGATCGTTCCAGGCTTGCGATTCGTTCGCCAGATCCGGGAAGAAGTCGAATCCGCTCTGGGCCGGAAGGTCGTTGCGGTCGTACAGCGTGACCTGCCCCTCGGGGCGCGGCGTTCCGCTCACGACCTCCTCGACGATGAGATCGCTCTCCGTTCCGTTATTGTCATACGCGGATACGGCGTAGAAATAATGGGTGCCGTTCCCCGTATCCAGATCCTCGTAGCAGTATTCCACCGGCTCCGAGGCGTCGGAGTAGACGGTTCCGATCGGCGAGTATTCGCCGTAGAGCGACGTCGAGCGGTATACGTTGTAGCCCGCCACGTCGGTCTCATAGTTGGCGACCCAGCAGATCAGGACGGTGCCGTCGTAGTTCACCGAATATACTCCACGCGGTGGCGGCGGAGCGCAGTTGTCCGGCGGAGCGCACGTAACGCACGGTTCGTCCTCGCCGCAGGAGATCAGGAGCACCATCAGTATCGCCATCGTCATCATTATCCGGTTCATCTTCATGCCCTCCCTTATCGCAACCCGCATGCCATGAACGCGGCGATTCGAAATGCGGCGGTAAACCGGCCGCGCGATTCTCTGTAACTGATTTTCAAACATAGATGTTAATGCTGAAGAAAAAAACGGGCGGGCACTGCGCGCGCGCCGTCGCGTCTTGTCGAGCGGCGCGAATCTGTCATTCGAATTCTACAGCTTTGTCCTATTCACAGGACAATCGAGGAGGCATATGCGGCGCCGGAGATTTCGGATGCCCGGAGCGGGGGGATAAAAAAACCAGGGGTATAAGACGCGAGCACCGGAGGGGATGTCCATACTCGCTTTCCTCGGGATCTCGCCATTCCTAAGGTTACTTATACCCCTGACACAAATTAATCATATCAGGCTTGAAAAAATGGTCAAGCTATTTCTGGATGAATAATAAACGGAGAGATACCTACCTTTCCTTGTCCAAGAGACCCCACCTTTTCCCCTGATCGTTCCAGGAGAGCCTTGCACGACAAGGAACCTCAGTACCTCTCCGCTTCGCCGATTCCCCTCCGCCAACCGATACCTGCTACGACTACGATACATATCAAGCTCCGTTCCAATACCGTCTGCGCGGGGCATTTTTCGGCCCGCAGTCAAGTCGTTCAATAAAAACGAGTTGCGGCGTCATGCAATTCGACTCCCGGTTCCGCGTCCGCGGCCCGCCGAATCGGGGCACAAGATCCTTTCCACCGAAATGATCGAACAAAGGAACCTATGCAATATCAAGCGATTCCGGATATCAAGGAGCTTAACAGGGGCTTGCCGGAACGTTAATAATCCGCTTCCGCGGACCGCCACGCGCGCGGACGGGCCCAGAGAAAAAGAGCGGAACATGAATTCGAGAGGAGGTGGAGAACGCTCAGTCGCGCTCGGTGATGCTCATGTCCTTGATCTTCTTGAGCAGGGTCGGATAGCTGATGCCGAGCTCGTTCGCCGCGAGGCTTCTGTTCCATCCGTTCCTGATGAGGCTCTCGGAGATGATTCTCTTCTCGAGATCCTTGATGCGCGT
>JBFYZJ010000273.1:0-6443 GCA_041309565.1 Candidatus Krumholzibacteriota bacterium | reverse complement strand
GATATCTACGCCCAGCGGCTTGACGCCGACGGCATGCCGCTCTGGGCTCCGAATGGAGTTCCCGTCTGCACGGATCCGACCCGGCAGCGAGATCTCGTCATGGTTTCCGACGGAACCCACGGCGCCTACGTCGTATGGCTCAACGAGGCGAGAACGGACGTAATGGGGCAGAGGATCGATGTCGATGGGAATCGATTGTGGGCGGCGAGCGGCATCGGTGTGGGGCATACGCACTTCGGGGGCTGGCTCAGCGATCCGCAGGTCGCGCTCGCGAGCGACGGGAATCTCCTCGTCGCATGTCTCGAGGCGTATGAGAGCTCCGGGGTGCTGTGGTACAACGCCGATCTCAGCTGCTACAGCGCCGCCGGATCCCGGCAATTCGAAGCGACCTACGATCATGTTCTCGAGGGGATGCGCTACGTCAGGGTCGCGGCCGATCCGTTCGGCGGCGCTATTCTCAGTTACAGCGACTTGATGGTTCACCACGGCCATGCCGTGAGGGTCGCCGGCGATGGAAGCACGCTCTGGACCGGAACATATGCAAGAGATGGAGCCCAGTATGTCGCCTCGGACGGGACCGGCGGGGCGATCGTCTGCGTTGCGGGCCTCAGCGGGAGCAAGGATATCTGGGCTCAGCGGTTCACGGCGTCGGGGCAGGCGGCGTGGACGGCGGACGGCATTCCCATTTGCACCGCAGCAGGTTCCCAATCGATCATAGGGTTGGAATCTTCCGGCGCGGATCGCTTCACCGTCGCATGGCTGGACACGCGGTCCGGCTCAAATGAAATCTACGCGCAGAGCGTCGATACGTCCGGAACGATGTTTTGGCAGGTCGATGGGGTTCGGATCAATGGGACCCACGGTGTTCAGCAGAGGCAGTGCATGGCTTCCGACGACTTCGGCGGCGCGTTCGTCGCGTGGTCCGACGGGCCGCTCTTCGTGCAGCATATCGTTTCATCGGGGGCGCTGCTCTGGGGCGCCGGCGCCGATACGCTGCGATCCGGCGCCTATGGCACCGGGCGCCTCGTTCTCGCGTGGACGGAGGAATGTGGAGTCGTCGCCGCCTGGAACGACGATCGGAACGGGGAGATGGACGTCTTCGCCAACTCCAAATCGACGGGGCTCTGCAACCATCCGCCGGTCCTCGCCGCGATCGGAAACAAGCGAGCCGACGTCGGCGTGGAGCTTTCCATCCAGCTCGCCGCGACTGATCCGGACGCCGGGGACGAGCTCGTCTACGGCACGAACGCGGGATCGATGCTTCCCTCGGCGTTCAGCTTCGACGCGAGCACGGGGCTCTTCTCGTGGACGCCGGCGAGCGGGGATGCCGGCGATTACACGGTGACGTTCTCCGTCACCGACGGCATCTACATCGACACGGAGACGATTCTCATCACGGTCTTCGAGCACAACACGCGACCGCCGGTGATCGAGCCGATCGCCGACGTCTCGGTCATCGCCGAGATGACGGTCGTGATCGAGGCGCACGCGATCGATCCGGACGGGGACGCGCTTGTCTACTCGATCTCGGACGCGCGCTTCACGCAGCGCGACAGCGTCTTCACGTGGCAGACGACACCCGCCGATACGGGAACGTATCATTTCATCGTCTCGGCTACCGACGGCCATCTCGCGGACAGCACGACCGTCACGGTCAGGGTCTTCCCGCAGCCGCCCTACTATGATTTCTACGATCCGATGACCGGGATGCCCGGATCTCCGTTCCAGTGGGCGGAGAACGGCATCGTCTGGCATCCTGAAGAGATGGGCTATTTGAGCGGGACGGAGCCTGCCACGTGGAATCAGGCCGTCGTCTCCGGGCTCGCGGTAGATGCGGCGAGCGATTCGCAGGCGGTCTTTAGACTCAAGTTCGTCAGAGGAGTGACGAACTACGTCGTTGGATTCGCCGAGACGCCGCCGACCTTGACGGATTTCGATCGCGCGAGGGTGAAATGCGGCCTGTACCTGCATTCGGCCGGCACCCTGAGGCCCTCGTGGTCGATCAATACTATTCCGTGGAGCTTCACGCTGACGACCGGCATCTGGGACGTGCGCATCACGCTCCACAGGGGGAGCCAGATCGTCGGCTTCGATCTTCAGCACGTCGACGCGTACGGGGATCCGCTCTCGGCGTTCTCCGCTCCCGATTGGAGCGGCGAGCTCTCGCGGCCGATTTCGGGCACGTACTACGTCCAGATCAATCCGTACAGCAGCGCGGCGAAGGTCTATGACGTGTGGTTGGGGGATCCGTGCGGCGGCGGACCGGTCTTGCAGCCGATCGATGACGTGGTTGTATGGGAAGAATGGGTCGGGCAGCAGGAGGTGATCGTCGAGGCGCACGCGACGTGCAGATGCGGCTGCACGCTTCAATACCGGATAAGCGATCCGCGCTTCATGCAGTGCGGCGACGGGGTATTTTGCTGGTTAGTCGAGGAGGGAGACGCGGGAGAGTATCACCCGGTCGTGTACGCGACGGACGGCACGGAGACCGATAGCGTGACGGTGAACGTGACGGTGCTGCGCCAGTGCCGGGGATGCGTCGTGCAGGGTTACTTTTCGCCCATGGCCGCCGCTTCGGACGGTCCATTCGCATGGCACGAAGACGGCGTGACGTGGAACGGCGCGGAGCAGGGATATCTCAGCGGCGGGGCGCCGGCCGGCTGGCATTCGGGCGTCGTCTCGGGCGCCTCGTTCCCCACGGCGCCGCAGCGCTCGGTCATCGTCAGGTTCCTGCGCTCCGGTGTGACGAACACGAGGATCGGCTTCACGTTCACGCCGCCGCGGGAGAACGACTTCGACAGCCGGAAGATCGATTGCGGGGTGCACGTGGACTCGACGGGGAGCGTGTATCCGACGGGACCTGAAACGAATCCGGACGCCTGGATAACGGGGCTGCACGAGGGCGTGTACGATCTCAAGATCGACCTCGATCCGACGACCTCGACGGTCACGCGGTCGCTCGTGCGGGTGCCGCGCTACTCCGATCCGACCCCCGACTTCTCGACGGTCGTGTGGAGCGTCGCGGAGACGAAGGCCATCGCGGACTCGTGCTGGGTCCAGATCAGCCCCTACAACGCCGAGGCGAGAATCTACGACGTGTGGAGCGGACCACTGGTGAGCGTCAACCTTCAGAGCTCGTCCGCGACGATGGACGGCGGCGCCGTTGTCCTCTCCTGGACGCTCGGGGAGGGTTCCGATGATGTGCCGTTCCTCGTCTCGCGGGAGGAGAACGGGGAAGGTGTCTTCGAGGAGCTCGTGGGGATTCCGATCGAACGAGACGGCTTGACGTATACCGCGAGAGACACCACGTGCGCGCCGGGCGCCTCGTATCGATACCTCGTGGAGGCGAACCTGCCGACGGGCCGCACGACGCTGTTCTATCAGAGCATCAAGACGCCCGCCGTGCCGCTCGCGCTCCTGCAGAACGTTCCGAATCCCTTCGCGGCGCTCACGACCATCGGCTACGACCTGCCCGGCGAGGACCGCGTGACGATCGACGTGTACGACGTCCTCGGGCGGAACGTCGCGCGTTTGGTGGACGCGCGCAAGACCGGCGGCCGGCACACGATCGGCTGGAACGGGAACGACAAGAACGGCCGTCGCGTGAGCTCCGGCATCTATTTCTATCGGGTCGAGTGGCGCGGGCAGACGCTCTCGCGCAAGATGATTCTCCTGCGGTAGTTGACACCGCGGCCCCATTCCCCTACAGTCCGTCCATGCACACCACGGCGATGCGGCACGGGGCTCTCTTCTTCGAGACCTACGCGAAGGCGCTCGGGAGCGGACGCGTGCTCGATATCGGCTCGCAGGACGTGAACGGCTCGCTCAAGGACGTCTGCCCGCCGGGCCTCCACTACGTCGGTGTGGACTTCGTGCCCGGGAAGGGGGTCGACGTCGTCCTCGACGACCCGTACGTCCTGCCCTTCGAGCCGGAATCGTTCGACGCCGTCGTGTCGAGCTCGTGCTTCGAGCACTCCCCGTTCTTCTGGGTTCTCTTTCTCGAAATCATGCGGGTGCTGAAGCCGGCGGGGCTCCTCTACCTGAACGTCCCGTCGAACGGGCTCTTCCACCGCTACCCGGTCGATTGCTGGCGCTTCTATCCGGATAGCGGCGCCGCGCTGAGCGAATGGGGGAGGCGGAACGGTTACCGCTGCCGGCTGCTCGAATCGTTCGTCGGCAGGCAGGCGCGCGAGCCGTGGAACGATTTCATCGCCGTCTTCGTCAAGGACGAGGCGCGCCGAAGCGCGCATCCGGACCGGATCCTCTCGAGGTATCGGGATTTCTATAATGGGATCACCGACGCTTCCGACGAGGTGCTCAATCCCGAGCGCAGATCGCAGGACGGGCTCTTCCGGGCGCCGACGCGGATCGCGCGGAAAATGCTCGAGACGCTGCGCTCGCGCTCGCGGCAATCGCAGCCGCGATAGGCGTCAATTTCCCCGGCGGCCCCGGATCCTCGCTGATTGCTCGATTCCCCGGCACACCGCCATCCGTCATTCGCGGAGCTTCTTCAACATCTCGACGGCGTTCGCGTTCTGCGGATTGAGCTCGAGTGATTTCTCATAGTTCGCGATCGCGAGCTGCTTGTCGCCGTTGTTCATGTACGCCTCTCCGAGGCTGTCGAAGGCGTTGAAGGACGACGGATAGAATTCTACATTGAGCTTGAAGGCCGCGATCGCTTCCTTCAGCTTGCCCCTGCCCATGAGATCGTAGCCGATATTGTTGAGTCTGTTTTCGGTGATCGCGGGATGCGAGGGATTACCCGTTCTGATCTCCCGATACCGGGCGAGCGCCGCCTCGATATTGCCCGCTCCCAGATCCTCGTACGGAGTTCTCTGATCGTCGCTCATCCGCGCATACGACCTCGTGAACCCCCCTTCCCGTATCTGCAGCGCGCCGCCCCCCGGACCCGATCCGGTGACGAATCGTACCTTGCTGTCCCGGTCACGGCGGATGAACTCGTCTTCAGAGACCGGATACAATTCGGTCGAGGGCTCGCCGGTGACGTCGGCCTTCAGGTGATCGCCGTTCACCGTGATGGTCGCCGTCTGATCGACGTCGATCAGATAGCGGCCCGTGAATCGCTGCAGCAGCTCGGGCGAGACGGCGACCAGCTCGTACGGCTCGCTCAGATATCCGTCCCACGAGTATTCCTTCGCGATCGATCGCAGAATCTCGGAGTATAGTCGATCTCCCGCGCCGTTGGTCATGACGACCGCGCCGTAGCCCTTGTCGCGGCTCGCGATGAGATAGCACCGGTATCCGAGATTGCCGCCGCCGTGGGAGAAATAGACATTCCCTCCGTGGTTTTGAATCTGGAAACCCTGCCCGTAGTCCAGCCCGATATAGGGCGTGACCATCTTCAGTTCCATGTCTCTCGAGAGGATCTTGTTCGATTTCCCCGCGAGCGAGAGCTGGTGCTCGATCGCGAACTTCGCGAGATCGGTCGGGGTCGTCCACAATCCCGCCGCGGCGAGCTCGGGATGAACTTGGCACTTGCCCTCGATCGGCGTGCCGTTCCGTCCGTGTCCCGACGCCGCGAGCGGCCGCAGCTCCGGCGGGAGCGGCTGGCCGTAGCTGCTGCCGGTCATCTCCAGCGGATCGAGGACCGTTTCCTTCATGAGCTGCGGGTAGGGCTTGTTCTCGAGCTCGGTCAACAGCAGCTGCAGGATCGTCGTGCCCCCTCCCGAGTAGCGGAAGGCGACGCCGGGCGCCGTATCGACGACGATGGGCGCGGTGTTCGCGGGAGGTTCCCCCTTCAATATCTGCACGACGGTCGGGAGGGGCGTCCCCATCTTATAGCCGGGGAAGCCGCCCACGGTCGTTCCGCCGGTGTGGCTCAGAAGATTGGCGATCGTCACCTTCTTCGCGGCGGTGAACTCGTTCTCGGGCAGTTTCCATGATTGCAGGTACGCGTTCACGTTCTCATCGAGCGAGAGCTTTCCCTCTTGCACCCTTCGCATGATCGCGGTCGCGTTGAGCGTCTTGCTGATCGACGCCGCCTGAAAGAGCGTCTGCTCGGTCACGGGCGCCTTCGTTTCCGCATCGGCGACGCCGTACGCCTTCGCCCAGACGATCTTGTAGTTCTCGATGACGGCGACGCTCACGCCCGGCACCTTGTAGTGCTCCATCCGTTCGGTGAGGCTCCACGCCGGGTCCCCTTTCACGAGCACCGGCGGCAGGAGCCCGTTCTCGACCCGCCTGATGCGGGACGCCGTGTCTGTTTCGGCGTGGAGGGGGAAGGCGACGGCAAGGAACAGGAACGCAGAGGCGGCGAATCGTCTCATGATCATTGAAGCCCCCGGATGAAGGTTCGGCGGATTGATGCCCGACTTTCCTCTACGCGCGATCCCGGGGTATGTTTCGCTGCGCCACACGCCCGGCGGGCACGGACACGCCGACGCAACGAGCTGGATCCGCCGTCGCCGCCGGTGTCAGGATCC
>JBFYZJ010000272.1:0-4781 GCA_041309565.1 Candidatus Krumholzibacteriota bacterium | reverse complement strand
CCGCGCCTCGCCTCATGTTCCGATTGGACGCTTCGGGCGCTCGCGCAGCGTTTTACGATTCTCGGCCTTTTCGACGAGGCGAACGCCGCGATGGATCTGATGCTCGCGCGGAAGCCGGCGGATCCTGAAGCGCTCCTCGGCAAAGCGAACGTGCTCCTCAAGTCCGGAGAGCCCGAGCAGGCGCTGCGCGCATATTGGCGCGTCTTCGAGTCCGCCGCGCCGGTAAGGGCGAAGGCGTCGGCGCTCCGCGCGATTTCATCGATTGAGTACGATATGAAGCAGTATGACAAGGCGGCGAAGCACTATTTCATGACCGGCGCGTATTACGACGACGACATGGCGCTCGACCGGGCCGCGCGCATATCCGTCAGAGAAAAGGAATGGAAGAAGGCGCTCCGCGCGTGGAGCATCCTCCGGGAGCGCTTTCGCGGGGAGCGCGATGCCTTTCTCTCGAACTGGATCGAAGGCGGGCTGAGCGAAGCGGTGCTTCGATCGTGGCTCGGGAGAAACGCCGAAGCGAACGCGATTCTGCGGGAGGTCCTGCCGCGCACGCGGGGTTCCCAGCGAGCGGCCGCCCTCTTCTGGCTCGCAAAAACGAGCGCCTCGGATGCCGATCGCGCCGTATGGTCGGACAGCCTGCTCCGCGCGGCGCCGCGCTCATTCTACGCCTCGATCGCGAGAGGGAACGAGCGGCTTCTGAGCGCGAGCGCCGACAGCCTGGGCATTCGGGAGATAGAAGCGCTCTCGCGGATCGCCGCCGATCGCCTCGCCCGGTGCGATACGGCGGGCGTGGATTCCGCCTTCGCACGGCATCCTGCCTACCGCGCCTTCGTCGCGCTCCTCGATCATGGATTCGACGATGAAGCGACGGCGATCGCGCAGGCGATGATCAGTATCGAGAATCTGCTGCTTCGACGTCGGGAGTACGACGAATCCGTGAGCTACCATGAACGGATACGTCGCCATCCCGTTCCGGGGAGATTGTCGAAGCTCTACGCGGAAGCGGCGCGGCGCGGCTTCGGCGCGCTCTCGATGACAATTCTTTCGAGCGCGTCGCCGACCGATACTTCGGGCGCTTTTCCGCAGGATCTCTGGTATCCGGTTCTCTACCTGGAAGAAACGCGGACGGCCGCCGAATCGGCCGGAGTATCGCCGCACCTCATTCTCGCCATCGCCCGGGAGGAGAGCAGGTTCGATCCGGACGTCGTTTCGTGGGCGGGGGCGATCGGGCTCATGCAGCTGATGCCGGCCACCGCGTCGTGGCATTCCGGCACGCGCGACAGCGTCCGGCTGAGCGAGGAAGACCTTCGGGATCCCGCGAAGAACATCAGGGCGGGCGCGGAGTACTTCCGCTATCTCCTCGACCGGTGCGGCGGCTCGGTGGTTGCGGCGCTCGCCTCGTACAACGGCGTGCACGGCAGGATGGCGCAATGGCGGGAGAACTTCCGGCCCGTGGAGAATCCGCTCGTCGCCCTCGAGCTGATCGGCCCGCGCGAGACACGCGAATACGTGAGGAAGGTCCTCGACTCGTACGCGGCATACGCCGCCATGTCGGGAGCGAGGGGGGGAGGGGAATGAGGCTGCGGATCCTGCTCCTGATTCTCGGCGCGGCGCTCGTCACGGCGTCCCTCTCGATCGGCGCCGATCGGGGCGGCACGACGCTCGTCACGCCCCCCTGGACGCACTGCCTCGGGCTTCACAAGGTGACGCAGTTCCACCTCGACGTCTATTCGGGATACAGCGAGAAGTTCATCGAGCCCGAAGGGCTCTTCTGCGTGAAGCTCGCGTCCAAGGACCGGCTCGACACGCGCCGCGACGACGACGAGCTCACGGTCTACGGGGTCAACAGCGGCGCCGGGGACATCATCTTCAACAAGAGCCTCGTCTCGATCGGCATCGTCGGCTCGCCGGGAGGCGGGCCGGTGCAATTCATGAATCCCCGCGCCCTGACGGGGGACGCGGAGGGGAATCTCTACGTTGCCGATACGGGGAACAACCGGATAGCGCACCTCCGCTACGTGGATGACGACCTGGTATGGATCAAAGAGATACGAAGCCGGGACCCGCGCGGGCTCCGGAGCCCCTCGGGAGTTTGTCTGAGCGGCGGAAAGCTCTATGTGACCGATACGGAAAACGACCGCATCGTCGTGTTCGATCCCGCCGGGGCGCTCAGAGAGACCTTCGGCGCCGAGCTGGGCGGAGCCTCGCTCTTCCGCCCGTTCTCGGTTGCCGCCGTGACGGAACAGGACGACTACCTTTATTACGGCGATCGGTTCATCGTCGTCTCCGACAGCCTCGGCGGGCGCCTCTGGATGCTCTCGCCGCGCGGAAAAGCGCTTCGCCTCGTGCGGCGCAGCGAGCTCGGGGGGGCGGGATCCTTCGATCATATCGCGATAGACTACTACGGCAACGTGTACGTCACCGATCGGAAGGCCGATGTGATCCACAAGTTCGACCGCCACCTCACCTACCTCGTTGCCGTCGGGGGAGCCGAATCGGGAGGAGGGCCGCGGTTCGACGAGCCGAGAGGAATCGCGATCAACCGTCGCTTCGGACAGATCTTCGTCGCTGAGCGGGCCGGCGCCCAGTACTTCTGGATCGGGGCGGACGTGTTCCGCTTCTCCGCGGAAAATCTCGTTATCGATCCCGTGAGGCGACGGTGCGGCATCGACATCTCGTTCCTGCTCACGGAATGCGCGTCGATCTCCCTCGTTTTGCAAGACGGTGACGGGAACGACCGTTTCACGATCATACCCTTTTATCTGCTGCCGCCGGGCCGATTCTCGAAGCGTATCGAGGTCGATTGCCCGGCTGCCGCGGATCTCGCAAAATGCAAATTGAGCCTCGTCATGTCCGCGGCTCCAACCTACTCATCGCGCGATTTTCTCGCCGTGGAGCGGGAGAGCCGCCCGCTGACGCCGCTGGTTTCCCCGCCGCCGCAAACCCTTTCCCCCTGACCCCGCCCGTTGGCGCGCTTATTGCTGTCTGAACTCATGGAGTTATTCCTGACACCGCAAACACGTGCATTGTGCAAGGCAGGTCGACGGCGATGTTTTCCGAACGATTTATCCGATTCGTTCCCCGGAGCGCCTTGAAAAAGGCGCTGACGCATTTCAACAACGGCGACTACAAGAAGGCGTGCCGCGAATTCGAACTGTATCTCTCGCGAATGGCCGACGAAGGCAAGAGCCAGGATCAGGAAATGATCCGCATGTACATGGTCGAGTCGTACACCGAGTACGCGAAGGCCGCATGCCTGCACGGAGAGCCCGCGGAAGCGGCTGCCGCGCTCGAGAAGGCCATCATATTGCAGCCCCGCTACGCCGACGTGCACATGCATCTGGGGAGGATCTACGCCGATCTGGGACGGGCGGCGGAGGCGCGCGAAAGCTTCGGCCGTGCGCTCGCCATCAATCCGGGCTACTTGAAAGCGCGGTTTCTCCTCGCGAAGAGCTTCAGCGACGCCGGCGAGAGCGAGCGCGCCATCGAGGAGCTCGGCAAGAGCCTCTCGAGCGCGCCGTCGTTTTTCGCCGATCAGGTGAACGATCTGGCGCGGCTCATCAGGAACAACGCGCCTGCCGAGGAGCGCGCCCCGTTGTTCCGCGCGCTGCTCGAGGAGAAGCCCACGTCGGCCCAGGTGAGCAAGCAGATCGCCCTCGAAGCGATCCAGAACGGCGAATACGACGCTGCGATCGCGGAACTCAAGCGATCCCTCTCGGTCGCGCCGCACTATCCCGATATTCACAATCTCCTCGGCATCGCGTACGCGAACCAGGGCATGACGGATGACGCGGTCATTGAGTTCGAAACGGCGCTGAAGATCAATCCGGATTATTTGAAGGCGCGGCTCAACCTCGCGCTCGCGCAGTACGAAAAGGGCGCACGGGACGAAGCCACACGCAATCTTGAGCTCGTGCTTGAGCTCGATCCCGAGAACGAGCTCGCCGTCAATCTTTTCCGTGAGCTGCAGCCGGTCGAGAAATAGGGGTGTACTGCCGTGAGCGCTGATTATTATTCGATCCTTGAAGTATGGCCGACGGCGTCGGTTGAGGAGATCAAGAAGAACTACTTCCGCCTCGCGAAGCTATACCATCCCGACGCGGCGGGGGATACGCCCGAGAACCGCGAGCGGTTTAAGGTGATCAACGAGGCGTACGGGATCCTGAGCGATTCCGGAAAGCGCGCGACGTACGACGAATCGATGCGGCAGAGCAGGGGCGGGTCGAAAGACGCGATCGCCGTCCAGGAGAAGGACCGCCGCTCGGCCACGCTCTCCTTCACGCAGGCGAAAGAAGCGATGCGCAGCGGACGGTTCGACAAGGCCGCGCTCCTCTTCAAAGCCGCCGTGAAATACGATCCGCTCAATCCTGCGTACCACAGCTGGTACGGGTTCTGCCTCGGCATGCTCAATACGCGGCTGCACGAAGCGCGCGACGAGTGTCTCAAGGCCATCGAGATGGAGTTCTACAACGCCGACTATCACGCGAATCTCGGATTCGTCTACTTCAAGGCGGGTCTCAAGAAGATAGCGATCCGGCATTTCAAGGAAGCCCTCAAGTGGGATCCCGAGAATCCGATCGCGAAGAAATACCTCTCGATCAGCGGGGAGGGCGGGGAAGAGAAGAAAGAGACCGGTCCGATCGACAAGATCCTGACCGGCTTCAAGGGAATCGTATCGCGCATCGGCTGATCGGCGAGCTTCGCCCCGGCGGCATCGATATCTATTGCAATTTTTTTCAGTCCACTCTACCCTCGGGCTCCGGGGTGATGGAGATGAAGCG
>JBFYZJ010000271.1:0-3356 GCA_041309565.1 Candidatus Krumholzibacteriota bacterium | reverse complement strand
CCCGGTCTTCGTTGAGGATCGCCGAATGGACCTTCAGGCGGACGCCGATCGAGACGCTTTCGTCCTGCGCGCGCGCCGGCAGGTTGAGCATGGCGAGGAAAGCGACGGCGATAATCGATTTGAGCGCTGTCATGATCGCACCTCTTCCGGTACCGGATCCCGATTCTTGACGATGGATAGTCTCCCTCACCTGAAAAACGAAATAAAGAGAAAAAGGTTCCCCGCGATCCTCGGGAGCGCGCCCCTCGGCGGCCGCCCGAAATTCAGCTTGCCCCCGGCCCGGCGGCTCGCCTACTATCCGCAAGAGCGTTATCCGGGGCTTCGTGGAGAAAGGAACCGGTATGTTGCAAGGGCATCCGAAGGGTCTGTTCGTCGCGTTCTTCGCCAACATGGGTGAGCGCTTCGGCTTCTACACCATGCTGGCCATCTTCATGCTCTTCCTCCAGGCGAAATACGGATTCAGCGCCGCGAGGGCGAGCCAGATCTACGGCGGCTTCATGTTCTGCGTCTATTTCTTCCCGCTCCTCGGGGGGCTCCTGGCCGACCGCGTGCTCGGCTACGGGAAGACGATAGGCCTCGGGCTGGTGATCATGTTCACCGGCTACCTGCTCCTTGCCATCCCGAGCACGATGAACACGGGCTTCCCCCTCATCATCGCCGCGCTGGCGACGATCGCGCTCGGCACCGGCTTCTTCAAGGGGAACCTCCAGGCTCTCGTCGGGAAGCTCTACGACGATCCGAAGTTCAGCGCGAGCCGCGACCGCGCCTTCAGCATCTTCTACATGGGAATCAACATCGGCGCGATGTTCGCCCCGACGGCCGCCGAGACGATCAACAACTGGATCCTCTCGAAGGCGAGCTTATTCTACGATAACCGGATCCCGGCCCTCGCGAACCAGTTCCTCAAGGGCACGCTCGCGGACGCGACCCAGTACCTCGGCTACGCGCAGGCGCAGGACCCGAGCGTCACCATGGAGACGCTCGGCGCCTTCTCCACGAACTACATCAACGTCCTCTCGAAGTCGTACCACTACGGGTTCGGCGTGGCGTGCATCAGCCTCATCGTGTCGATGCTCATCTTCTGGGGCTTCCGGAAGCACTACGGGCACGCCGACTACATGGTGAGCCGCAAGGCGGGAGGCGCGATGAAGGGCACGGCCGCGCCGTCGCACGTCGAGAGCCTAACGTCGGAGCAGGTGAAGGAGCGCCTCATCGCGCTCGGGCTCGTTTACTTCGTCGTCATCTTCTTCTGGATGTCGTTCCACCAGAACGGCGTCACGATGACCCTCTTCGCGCGCGACTACACGCAGCCGAGCGTGGGCAGGGGGACGAACCTGTGGTTCGACCTCTTCGGCCTGCTCCCGATATTCCTCGCCGTCGTGGGCGCGTACTTCGCGCTCAGGAAAGGGAGCTCCGGGCTCTGGCGGGGGCTCGGCGCCGTCGGCTTCGTGCTCTTCGCCGTGCTCGCGTATTTCAGATTCAACACCTACGGCGACGTGAATCCCTTCACGCCGCAGAAATTCCAGCACTTCAATCCCTTCTTCATCGTGGCGCTCACGCCTCTCTTCGTGGCGATATTCAGCGTGCTGAACTCGAAGGGCAAGGAGCCTTCCGCCCCGCGCAAGATCGGCTACGGGATGCTCATCACGGCGGCCGGCTTCCTCGTGCTCGTCGTGGGATCGATCGGGCTCTCGAGCCCGAAGATGCTCGGCGGCACGGTGGCGCCCCCCGATCAGCTCGTCTCTCCCTACTGGCTGATCTGGACGTACTTCATCCTCACCATCGCCGAGCTCTTCCTGAGCCCGATGGGAATATCGTTCGTGTCGAAGGTCGCCCCGCCCCAGTACAAGGGGCTCATGCAGGGAGGCTGGTTCGCGGCGACCGCAATCGGCAACTATCTCCTCGCCGTGATCGGATCGCTCTGGATGCGGCTCCCCGTGTGGGGCCTGTGGATGGTGCTCGTAACCTGCTGCGTGCTCTCGGCGACCTTCATGTTCGGGATCATGAAGCGGCTCGAGCGCGCGACGAAGACCTGACGGAGGCATCCCGGCGCGCGGCTTGCCGCGCGCCGGCAGAAGGAGCGTTATGGCGGTTCCGATGATCATCGCGAAGGGCGACTCGGAGTTTCAGATGGTCCCGCGAATGGTGAGCCGCCACGGGCTCATCGCGGGGGCCACCGGGACCGGAAAAACGGTCACCCTGCAGACGATCGCCGAGAACCTGAGCGCGAGCGGGATTCCCGTGTTTCTCGCCGACGTCAAGGGAGACCTCGCGGGGCTGAGCCAAGCGGGGGGCGGGAACCCGAAGATCCAGGAACGGGTCGAGCTCCTGAAGCTCGCCGGTTTCGCGCACCGGGGCTCCCCCGTCGCCTTCTGGGACGTCACGGGCGCGGGCGGGCATCCCGTGCGCGCCACCGTGTCCGACATGGGACCGCTCCTCCTCGGCCGCATCCTCGCGCTCAACGAGGTGCAGACCGGCGTTCTCACGCTCATCTTCAAGATCGCCGACGACGGCGGACTTCTCCTTCTCGATCTCAAGGATCTCCGCGCGCTCGTCCAGTTCGTCGGCGACAACGCCTCCCAGTTCACGACGGAATACGGCAACGTGTCGAAGGCGAGCGTCGGCGCGATCCAGCGGGGGCTCCTCGAGCTCGACGCGCAGGGGGCCGAGCAGTTCTTCGGCGAGCCGATGCTCGACATCTTCGATCTCATCAGGAACGACGCGGACGGGCGCGGGATCATCAACATCCTCGCCGCGGACCGGCTCATCCATTACCCGAAGCTCTATTCGACCTTCCTCCTCTGGCTCATGTCGGAGCTCTTCGAGCAGCTGCCGGAGGCCGGGGACCTCGAGAAGCCGAGGCTCGTCTTCTTCTTCGACGAGGCGCACTTCCTCTTCGAGGACGCCTCCCCCGCCCTCCTCGACAAGATCGAGCAGGTTGTCCGGCTCATCCGCTCGAAAGGCGTCGGCATCTACTTCGTCACGCAGAATCCCGTCGACATCCCCGCGAAGGTGCTCGCGCAGCTCGGGAACCGCGTCCAGCACGCGCTCAGGGCGTTCACGCCGAACGATCAGAAGGCGATCAAGGCGATGGCGGCCACGTTCCGCTCCAATCCCGGGCTGAACGTCGAGCAGGTCATGACCGAGCTCGCCGTCGGCGAGGCGCTCGTTTCGTTTCTGGACGAGAAGGGCATCCCGGCGATCGTCGAGCGCGCGTTCGTGATTCCGCCGGCGAGCCGCATCGGCACGATCACGCCGGAGGAGCGGACGGCGCTGATCCGGAGCTCGCAGCGCTTCGGGCGCTACGAGCAGGCGGTCGACCGCGAATCGGCGTACGAGATCATCAAGCGGCGCAT
>JBFYZJ010000270.1:0-3349 GCA_041309565.1 Candidatus Krumholzibacteriota bacterium | reverse complement strand
TAGCTCCCGTACTCGCCCGCGAGCGACGGCCCGAAGAGCGCAGGCTTCAGGGGCGCCGGGCCGACGTAGGAGCACTTCACGTGCATGTAGACGGCGGGCCCTCCGGTCGGATCGGGCGCGATTCCGCCGCCGACGGGGGACGTGCAGCTGACGACGATCGAATCCCCCGGGCAGATCGCAGGATCATCCGGCATATTGATATCGTTCGCCGCGTCGGCGCGCACGTAGCTTTCGAGCATAAACTCCTGCTCGGGGAAGTTGTCCTGAAAGAGATCGAGATCGCGCCAGCTCCAATGGGGCCCGACAGCCTTGTACCGATAGAGCCGGACGTTGTCGAACCAAGGCGTGGGCGTGTGTTGCGCGCAGTTTCCGTATATCAGGTACCAATCGTCGCACATGTCGACGACGCGGAGTCCTATCTGAATGGGATCGCTCCCAATGAAGGGGCTGACGTCCTTGTCCTCGATTACGTACGGCTGCTCGGCTCCGTAATTGAATTGCCCATCGCCCCGCCACGGCCCCGGGCACCCGCCCGCGACGTTCCGCACGTGCCACTGGTAGAACACGAGGTTCTCGAGGGGCAGATCGCAATAGACGGTGAAGCGGAGTGAGGCGCCTCCGAGGAGCGGGAGATCCCCCGCGGGAATCGTGCCGTTCTGAACGTTATTGCAGGCCGTCGAGTACCTCGTCATGTCGATGACGGGGGATATGACGAGCTCGTTCTGGCATGGTGCGTGGATGCCGCCCTCGCCGGCGCAGAACGGGGTGACGTAGTAACCCGGCCACGGATAGGTCGGGAGCGGATTGAGGGAGCCGATGAAGAACACGAGCTGCGTGGCGAAGTTGTCGCCGCAGGGATCCTTGTCGGTCAGATTGTTCTTGAGCCCCGAATACATCCCGTACCCCGACTCTGCCTTTCCCGTCCAGATCCCGGCGGTCTTCGCTCCCACGGCGACCCCTTCGAAATCCTGATAATTGTTGAGGACGCCCGCGTCCTGCACCCGTATCGCGTCCACGATGCAGCCGCCGTCCGAGTTCCAGAGGCCGTCCTCGTCGCTCCACGCCCCATCGGAGGTGAAGCGGAACCGGAGCTTCGTCTTCGATCGGGCCGATCGAATCATATCGACACCGGCCGTGTCCCCCGTCCCGGTGTACTCCGCGAGGAGCCGCCAATCGTAGCCGCCCGCGTCGTATTCAACCCGCGTGAAGTCGTAATCCGGCTCGGAGTCGTAGTGCATCAGATACGAGAGCGTGATCGTGCCGGCGAAATTGAACGCGCCCGTGGCGAGATTCTGGGCCCAGTCGTTGCCGTAGCCGGGGGCGTCGTGCCACGAGCAGAGGTACGGATCCGTCGTGCTGGGACGCACCCCGCACCACATGGATTTCGTTCCCTCGAGGGGCACGAGCCCGCCGTAGCTCCCCCCGCCGAGACCCACGAAATCGTCCACGCGCCAGAAATCCCCGCGCTGCGCGGTGGCATCGAACCTTGTCCACCCCTGCCAGTTCATCTGTTCGAAGGTGTACCAGACGATGCAGTAGGTGTCGACCGCCGCCTCCGTGAACTCGCGGAGCCCCGGGTCGAGGAACTCGTCGAACTCACCCGGGGACGGCGGTTGCTCCGAGCGGTGGATCCGGAGATCCTGCTTCAGCGGATCGCGAGCCGCCGCCGGGCCGAAAACCGCCGCGACGACGCACATGCACATCAAAACGACGACTGCATTCCTTTTCATGCCGTGGACCTCCTGAATCGATCACACCCTCGGCACGCCGCCGATCTCATGTTTATTCTCCCTCTCAAATCGAAAGGCTCAGCGCAGAAGCACGAGCTTCTTCGTCGCGCTGAACGCGCTCGTCTCCATCTTGTAGAAATAGATCCCGCTCGCCACAGCGGCGCCGCCGTTGCTCCGGCCGTCCCAGACCGCCGAGTACGCCCCCGCGTCCTTCACCTCGTTCACGAGCGTCCGCACCAGACGCCCCGCCACGTCGTAGATCCTCACCGTCACGAGCCCCTTCTCCTTCATGTCGTACTTGATCGTCGTCGAGGGGTTGAAGGGATTCGGGTAGTTCTGGGCGAGGACGTAGGCCCGCAGCGCATCCGTTCCGGTGATATTGGTATTGGTCATCCCTCCCATCAGCCAGCCCCTCGTCACGTCGCGGTAGATATCGTTACGGTCCAGCGGCAGAGCGACTACGTCGTCGCGGATGTTCATCCAGCTGAATCCGAACCACATCGCCCTCGTGAGGCTGCCGATGCCGTTCATGCGCTCGGCCTGAATGGCGGCATACTGCGCGGCGCCGCCGTAGTCCGGATACTTGAGCGAGTACAGGCCGGTTCCCGTCTTCTCGAGCACGTCGAAGTCGTTCACCCCGGGGCAGCCGCCGTACACGTAGAACTTGTCGGGTACGCCCGCGTGCGTGAAGGTGCCCGAGACGCCAGTCACGAGCGGCGTGACGACCCCCTTGCCCGTCAGCTCGAAGTGGCTCCCGTTTTTCAGCGAGACGCCGCACCATGTGCCGAGGAGCGCCTGACTCTGCGGCGACATCCGCGCGGCGAGATCCTCCGCGACGTCGTCTCCGAGGATCCAAACGCCGTGCTGGAATCCGTCGGATGCGTCCATCCATGCGTTGAGGAGCGTGCAATCGTCGCTCTTGTCCCCCCCCGCGACGCCGTCGCAGATCGTCCCGGTGGAGAGATCGCCGCTGTCCCAGATGATGAGATTGTAGAATTCGAGCAGATGGCTCAGGCGCGCCCGGCTCGCGAGGCTGTTCGAGACGAGGGAGCCCGGCGCTTTCACGTCGTAGCGGTCCGGTGCAAAGATGTCTCCCGCCGCCAGGACATCCTTGAAGGTTCTGTCGAAGTAGTTCTGCACGATACCGTCGAAGGATCCGATCCCGTCGTAATCGTCGACGTAGAGCTCGCCGCTCATCATCGTCGGGAGGCAGGTGAACTCGAAATAGTAGCTGTTTCCCCGATACGGCGACTCCGTCGCGAATTGATCCGCCCCCCTCGGGAGCGCCGTGTGCAGGCCGGCGGCGTCGTATGCGACGAAGTAATACTCGATCATGTAGCCGTGGGTGAATAGCTCGTCATTGAGATCGAACATGTAGTAATCGGGGTACGCGTTCGAGCCGATTCTCGCCGTGTCCGCCTGAATGATCGTCCACGCGCCGTCGTCGCTCTTGTACGATCCATAGGTGCCGGCCAGCGACGGCCCGTAGAGCGCGGGTTTCACCGGATACCCGATGGAAGCGCATTTCACGTGCATGTACACCGCCGGGCCTCCGGCCGGATCCGCCGCGATGCCCCCACCGCCGACCGAAGTGCAGCGCACCACGATCGAATCTCCCG
>JBFYZJ010000269.1:0-4268 GCA_041309565.1 Candidatus Krumholzibacteriota bacterium | reverse complement strand
CCGCGCTCGACGAGTCCGCGAACAGGTTGGCCCATGCCCTGCGCGACCGCGGCGTGAAGTACGGCGACCGCGTCGCCGTGCTCCTCGACAACTCCGTCGAGACGGTCGTCTCGATCTTCGGCATCCTGAAGGCCGACGCCGTGTTCCTCGTCGTGAACCCGACGACGAAAACGGACAAGATCAAATACATCCTCAACAACTGCCGGGCGACGGCGCTCGTCACGCACGCGTCCAAGTGGCCCGCCGTCGAGCAGGCCGCCGCCGAGGTTCCCTCGCTCGAGGCGGTCGTCCTCGCCGGGAAGAGCGTCCGGGGCAGGAGCGCCGCGGCCGGCGCTGAATCCGGCGCCGGGCCCGCCGCGCGATTCGGGGGCGCGACGGTCGCGTGGAGCGAGGCGCTCGCCGCGCAGAGCCCCGAGCGGCCCCCGCGGAAGGCGATCGACATCGACCTCGCCGCGCTCATCTACACGTCGGGATCGACGGGCAATCCGAAAGGCGTCATGATGGCGCACCGGAACATCGTCTCCGCGTCGACCTCGATCACGACCTATCTCGAAAACCGCGAGAGCGACATCGTCCTCGTCGTGCTGCCGCTCTCGTTCGACTACGGCCTCTACCAGGTCATCATGGCCGCCCAGTACGGCGGCACGATCATCCTCGAGAAATCGTTCCTGTACCCGTACGCCGTCATCAACCTCATCAAGAAGGAGCGCGTGACGGGCTTCCCGATCGTGCCGACGATCTCGGCGATCCTCCTCCAGATGGAGGAGCTCGCGAACGAGAAGTTCGAGCATCTGCGCTACATCTCGAACACGGCCGCCGCGCTCCCCGTGAGCCACATCACGGGCCTCCGGAAGGTGTTCCCCGGCGTGCGGATCTACTCGATGTACGGCCTCACCGAATGCAAACGGGTCACGTACCTCCCCCCCGAGGAGCTCGACCGCAGGCCGACCTCCGTCGGCAGGGGCATGCCGAACGAGCAGGTCTATCTCGTCGACGAGCACGACCGTGTCATCGAGGAGCCGAACGTCGCCGGACAGCTTGTCGTGCGCGGGGGAAACGTGATGCTCGGCTACTGGGAGCTCCCCGAGGAGACGGCGAAGGCGCTCCGCCCCGGGCGTCTGCCCGGCGAGATGGTGCTCTACACGGGCGACCTCTTCAAGATGGACGAGGAGGGATTCCTCTATTTTCTCGCGCGCGGCGACGACATCATCAAGAGCCGCGGCGAGAAGGTGAGCCCGAAGGAGGTCGAGAACGCCCTCTACTCGATCGACGGCGTCGTCGAGGCGGTCGTCGCGGGAGTGAGCGACCCGGTGCTCGGCGAGGCGATCAAGGCGTACGTCGTTCTCAAGAAGGGCGCCTCCCTCACGGAGAAGGACATCCTCGCGCGGTGCGCCGCGTCGCTCGAGGATTTCATGGTGCCGAAATACGTCGAGTTCCGCGACGAGCTTCCGAAGACGTCGACGGGCAAGATCACGCGCAAGGGGCTCTGAGATCCGTGCGCGGGGGGCTCCGGCCGCCCCGCGCGCCAAGGAGGATCATGGAGTTCACCAAAGACGTTCTGAAGATAGACGCCGAGCGCGTATCGGCGCGGCTCGCGGATTTCATCCGGGATCAGGTCAAGAATTTCTTCCACCGCAAGGGGATCGTCGTCGGCCTGAGCGGCGGGATCGACTCCGCCGTCGCCGCGGCGCTCTCCGTGCGCGCGCTCGGCCGCGAGCGGGTGCACTCGCTGCTGCTGCCCGAGCGCGACTCGAATCCGATCAGCCGCGAGTACGGCGCCCTCTGCGCGAAATCGCTCGGCATCGGGTGCGACGAGGTACCGATCACGCCGATGGTCGAGGCCTTCGGCGTCTACGAGAAGCGCGACGCGATCGTGAAGAAGTATTTCCCCGAGATCGGCGCCGGCTACAAGTTCCGGCTCACGCTCCCGCAGGACCTCCTCGACCGCGACCGGCTCAACGCGTATCACCTCGAGGTGCTCCTCGAGAACGGCGACGTGCGCTCCGCGCGGCTCGCTCCCGAGGATTTCCTCGGGATGATGGCCGCGAACGACATCAAGCAGCGCATGCGGATGACCGCGCTCTACTACGAGGCGGAGCGCCGGAACTACATCGTCTGCGGCACGACGAACAAACCCGAGTCGGTGCAGGGATTCTACGTGAAATACGGCGACGGCGGCGTCGACATCGAGCCGCTCCAGCACCTCTACAAGAACCAGATATTCCAGCTCGCCCGGCACCTCGGCGTCCCGAAGGAAGTCATCGACCGCACGCCGAGCCCGGACACGTACAGCTACGTCGTGAGCGATCAGGAGTTCTACTTCTGCCTCCCGTACGATCTCGTCGATCTCGTGATCTACGCCATGGAGCACGACGTTCCGAAGGAGAAGGCCGCCGCGGTCCTCGGCCTCGGTATGGACCGGCTCGAGCGCGCGTGGCGCGACCTCGCGCACAAGCGCGCGGCGACGGAGCCGCTCCGCGTGCTGCCGCCGACGATCGACCTCGGCCTCTGACGGACGGCGATAGAAAGGATGTCACCGATGAAGCGCTGCGTGAAATGCGTTCTCCCCGAGACCTTCCCGGGGGTCCAGTTCGACGAGTCGGGCGTGTGCCTGTACTGCCGCTCGTTCAAGGGGCTCGAGGCCCTCGAGGAATCGAAGGAAAAATACCGCGCGCGCTTCGACGAGATGTTCAAGGCGCGCCGCCGGAGCGGCTCGCACGACTGCCTCATGGCCTACAGCGGCGGGAAGGACTCCACGTACACCCTCGTCGTGCTCCGGGAGCGCTTCGACGCCTCGGTGCTGGCGCTCACCATCGACAACGGCTTCATCTCCCCCGCGGCGCTCGAGAACATGCGGAACGTCGTGGAGAAGCTCGGCATCGACCACATCATCTACAAGCCGCGCTTCGACCTCCTGCGCGGCCTCTTCGGCCACGCGACCGAATCGGACATCTACACGCGCAAGACGCTCGAGCGGGCGAGCACGATCTGCACGACGTGCATGGGGATCGTGAAGTTCATCGCGCTCCGCATGGCGGTGGAGAGCGGCATCCCGTTCATCACGTACGGATGGTCGCCGGGGCAGGCGCCCGTCGAGGCGTCGATATTGAAGAACAACCCGTCCATGATCCGCAGCATGCAGAAGGTGCTTCTCGATCCGATGCGCGCGGTCGCCGGGTCCGACATCGAGCGCTACTTCCTCACCGAGGAGCATTTCGCGATGGAGGACCGCTTCCCCTACAACATCAGCCCGCTCGCCTTCTTCGACTACGACGAGGACGCGATCATCGAGCGGATCGGGGAGCTCGGCTGGCGGAAGCCCGACGACACCGATCCGAACTCGACGAACTGCCTCCTCAACATGTTCGCGAACCGGGTGCACCGCGACCGGCTCCATTTCAATCCCTACTCGTTCGAGCTCGCGAAGCTCGTCCGCGAGGGATACATGGACCGCGACGAGGCGATCGCGCGGCTCGAACAGCCCGAGAATCCCGAAATGCTGAAGATGGTGCGCAAGCGGCTCGGATTGGATTGAAGCGCTCCCTGCGGAAATCGCTTAAGACCCGCTCTCCCGCTCCTGCGCGGCGAGCCATCGGATGCAGCGCTCGAGGACTTCGTGCTGCCATTCCCGCAGTGTGTACATGTGGTTTGCGTCGTGGATGATCTCGGTCGTGACGAACCCGGCGCCGGCGCTCACGTCTCGCGGATATTTCTCGATGAACGCGCTCTCGTACTCCCACTTGAAATTGTCGTTGTCCCCGAAAACGAAGAGTATCCTCTGGCGGCGCGAAACGACGGCGCGGTAGGACGAGAGGAACATGTCGTTGAACTGGAGCCCGCTCTCCGTATCGCCTGCCGTATCGCTCATGCTTCTCCGCTCCTGCGCCTGCTCGGCGCCCGTCGCGAGGGCCGGAGCGACGGGAGCCGTTTTCGCCGGCGCGGCCTCCTTCGTTGCCGGGCCCCATCCCAGCTTGAGCAGGAGCGGCCGCGCGGCGCTCGCGAGAGACAAGCGCAGCGCCTTGAAGATCCTGTCATATCTGCTCTGAAACGTGAAGAACCGCCCCCACGCGCGCGGATTGAGCAGCTTCCGCGCATACAGATCGAAGTAGAAACGGGCCAATCCCTCGCTCATTCTGACCTGCCCGTAGGCGAGCCCCGAGAGCATGACGGGGATGCTGAGGAGCATCGAGCAATCGATCAGCCGGGAACGGGCATGGGCGTGGAGATTCGTGATTGCGCCCCCGCAAACGCCGAATACCGCGATGCGG
>JBFYZJ010000268.1:0-3574 GCA_041309565.1 Candidatus Krumholzibacteriota bacterium | reverse complement strand
GTAGTTACTTCAACTACCTGCCATCTCATTGAGCCCGCACCAGTGGTCGCAAGTGTTGTTGTTAGAACACCTGTTGCGGCACCAACGCCAAGAATCTTACCGACAACGGCAAGACCGGCATCGCCAATAGTCACCATGTTAGTAGTATAAATATCGCCAACATTTGTCTTAAAGACGCGAGGTGTGACTACACCATCTACCGCATCCGAAGCAAGAAGTACGAAATCCTTGCGAGTCTGACCGGCTTCATAGAGCTTCTCTTCGTTGTAAACAAGCATCCATTCACCTGGACCAGTTAAGTTACAATAGCCAGCAGCGTAATCGTACTTAACAAACTGTCCATTTTCTACTCCGTCAATAGTACCGATAGTACCATCTACAGCAACGTGTACTGTATTTGCAAGAGGGAGCTGAGCATAAATTTGCCCGGTTCTTTGAGCTGATAGGTGGTTAGGTTCTACCTGACCATAACCAGTTCTGGTTAATTCATTAGCCATATGTTTAATCCTCCTTTATTTTTTTAATTTTGTTTTACACTTCTTAAAACTTGTACGAAAGCAGGGGTTGATTCTGATGCTTCGTCCAAATTAAATGTAATAACTGGACTATCATCATCTTCTTCCCTTTGGTCAAAACTGACTTTCTTTCTTACAGCGATGACAGATAGCTTAGACTCAATATCGTCATAGCTATAAAAGAAGTCCGAGCCGAAGTATAAAACACTAGGATCCGAGGAAGAGCTCGGTGATATGCACTTCTCCACGGAGAACTACTCCGTGGCGCTGGAGTATTACGAAAAAGCTCTTCAGAAGATACATCTCGCTCCGCATCCGGCGGAGCTCCTCAGGATTTACCGCAAGATAAGCGATTGCTACGTGCAGAAAGGCCTGTTCCGCGAGGCGGCCACGTTCCTGCAGAGCGCGGAATCGCACTGCGAGGAGAGCGACTCGTTCGGGAAGGGCACGCTCGCTTGTCTGCGCGGGATCATCCTCCGCGAGAACGGCCAGATCGAGAAGGCGCTCCACGAAGCGAGCGCCGCGTACCGGCTCCTCCGGACGAGCGACGATCACCGCGAGGTCGGCAGGGTTCAGCGACTCATCGCGATCTGCTACGCGCGGCTCGGGCGGAAAGACGAGGCGGAGCAGTACTTCCTCGACGCGCTGTCTTCGTACCGCCGGGTGGACGACGCGATGGGAGAGTCGTACGTCCTCAACAGCCTCGGGCTGTTCCATAAGGATGCGTGCCGGTTCTCGCGCGCGACGCATTTCTTCACGCGCGCCCTCGAGCTGTGCGACAAGCTGGGCCTCACGCAGCACCGGGTGCGCGTGACGCTCAACCTCGGCATCACCTATCTGAAATCCCGCAACTTCGCCCAGGCGATCGGCGAATTCTCGAAGGCCCGCAAGCTGTCGCAGGGGGCGGGGGACGATCAGCTCTACATCCGCTCGACGCTCATGCTCGGTCTCGCGCAGGCGCGCAAGAGCGAGTTCCCCGCGGCGGAGAAGCTGCTCCTCGAGTCGCGGGTGCTCGCCGAACGGAGAGGGTACGGGCGCGAGATCGCGCTCGCCGACGAGTACCTCGGGGACCTTATGGTGCTCCGGGGGGATCTCGACGGGGCGCTCGAGAACTACTCCACCTCACTGGCCCGCGCGAAGAAGATGTCGCTCGAGGGAGACATCGTCGCCGAGGTGCTGCGCCGCGAGACGGAAGTGTTTCTCGCGCAGCGGAAGCTCGACGAGGTGCTGTCCGTCGGCGCGAAAGCGCTCGACGTCGCCCGGAAGAGCGGGGAGACATACGAAATCGGATTTGTCGAGCGCGCCATCGGCCTCGCGCACGCGCTCCTCGGACACGAAGATGACGCCGAGAAGTGGATCAGCTCCAGCATCAAGACGTTTCGCGAGGCGAACAACCCGTACGAGGCGAACCGGGCGTCGCTCTTGTTCTGCGATCATCTCATCGGAAGAGGCGGGGATCGGGAGCTGCTCAGAGCGCGCAAGCTCATGAACGGCGCGCTCGCCTACTTCGAGCAGGCGGAAGAATACCGCGACATGGCGGAATGCCATTTTCTGATGGCCCGGATCGAACGGGATCTCAAGAACCGCGACGAGTGCCTGCTCCACATGTACGAGGCGCAGCGGCTCGCCGAGGATCTGCGCGACCGCAACCTCATCAGGCGCGTGCGGCGCCTGCGGCGCAGCATCGAGGACGAGGTGGCCCTCACGCTCTCGACGGCGACGGAGAGCGCGGGCGTCACGTCGGATCTCTCCCATTCATTCGCGAAGAATCCGCATCTCGTGAAGGTGCTCGATTACCTGCTCGGCGACCTCATGGGCAAGATCACCTTCGAGCACGGGTTCGTCTCGCTCTTCGGGAGCGGCAACGGCTCGCGCAAGATTACGGTGCTCGCGCGGCGCGGCGTCGCCGATCAGGTTTCGCGCCAGCTCACCGAGTGGTTCCTCGCCCGGGACGAGGCGGATGCGAGCGAGAGCACGCTGCTCACCGACGTGCTCCACGACAAGCGATCGATGGGTATCAGAGAACTCCTGCCCGGCCGGGAAGGGGCGCTCTATTTCCATCCGCTGTGCAGGGACCGGGAACCGTTCGGGCTGCTCTTCTTCCAGGCCGACGGAACGAACGGCATGCCGCCGCGCCTCGGTCAGGTGCCCGACGTCGTCGCGACGTACGCCGGATTCATCGATTTTCTCGTGCAGGGATGCGTCATGCCGGCGGGACCGGACGCGCGGGAGAAGGAATCGAAGCGCGCCGACGATCTGAGACATTTCATCACGAGGAACGAGCGGATGCTCAGGATTCTGAGCCTCGCCGAGAAGGTGGCCCATTCCGATTCGTCGGTTCTCCTCATGGGGGAGACGGGTACGGGAAAGGGGCTCATCGCGCAGGCGATTCACCGCCTGAGCCCGCGCCGCGACAAGAAATTCGTGCACGTGAACTGCGCCGCGCTTCCGGAATCGATCCTCGAGAGCGAGCTCTTCGGCCACGTGAAGGGATCGTTCACGGGAGCGATCTGCGACAAGAAGGGACTGCTGGCCGAAGCGGACGGCGGAACGATATTTCTCGACGAGATCGGGAGAACATCGCTCGTGCTGCAGGGCAAGCTCCTGCAGTTCCTCGACACGAGGAAGGTGCGCCCCGTCGGGAGCAACGAGATGATCCCCGTCGACGTGCGGCTGCTCTTCGCCTCGAAGTGCGATCTTCTCACGATGTGCCGCAGCGGCGAGATGCTCGAGGATTTCTATTACCGGATCAACGATTTTCCGCTCACGATACCGCCGCTCCGGGAGCGGATCGAGGACATTCACCTGCTCGCCGAGTATTTCCTCAAGGTATACACCGAAGGGATGGGTAAGCGGGTGCGCGGATTCTCCGACGAGGCGCTCTCGCTGCTCGCCGGCTACGAATGGCCGGGAAACGTGCGGGAGCTCGAGAAGATCGTGAAGCGCGCGGTCATTCTCGCCGAGGATGACGGCGTCGTGACGCCCGACCTCATCAACTTCGACGAGACGAACGGCGGAGGGACGGCGTGTATCCATCGCCTCAGCCTTCCCACGCGCAT
>JBFYZJ010000267.1:0-2596 GCA_041309565.1 Candidatus Krumholzibacteriota bacterium | reverse complement strand
TTCGGGCGAGGTGGTGCCGAAATGACCGAACCGCTCTCTGAATACGTGATGCGCCTCGTGGTCGCCCTCCTCATCGGGGGAGCGATCGGGCTCGAGCGCGAGTTCAAGGGGAAACCGGCGGGGATGAGGACGAATATGCTCATCTGCGTGGGCTCGTGCCTCATCATGATTCTCTCGATCGAAATCGCGCGCTCGTCGGCGCGCATCGCCGACCCGGGGCGCATCGCCTCGCAGGTGGTCGCCGGCATCGGATTTCTCGGCGCGGGCACGATCATGCGGTCGCGGTTCCACGTCGCCGGGCTCACGACGGCGGCGACCATCTGGGCGCTCTCCGCGATCGGCCTGGCGATCGGCGCCGGGTACCTGCTCCTCTCGGTCATCGTCGCGTTCCTCATCACGGTCACGCTCGTGTTCATCGGATACGTCGAGGGACGCCTCGACATGAAACGGTCGTACCACGTCGTGCAGGTCAACCTCGAGCGCGGCGAGGGGGTCATCCGCGAGGTGATGGTTCTCTTCGCGGCGATGAAGCTCTCGAGCGAAGCGCTCGAGATCGCGCGGAGCGGCGACATCTGGCAGGCCACGTTCGAGTACGCGTCCACCCATGAGAGACACTGCGAGCTCGTCCAGAAGCTCTCGGCGTGCCCGGGCGTGAGAGGCGTCATCGAGATGTGAGAGAGCCGGCGGGCGCCCGTTTCATTCCCGGAACAGAGCTTCGCGGGCGAGGCGCGGGGGAAGCGCGCCCTGGCGCAGGAGCTTCTCGTGAAACTCCTTGAGGCTGAACCGGTCGCCGAGGGTCCGCTCGGCCTCGAGCCGCAGCTGGCGGATCTCCAGATAGCCGGCGAAATAGGTCGATAGGTATCCGGGATTGATCATCGCGCGGCGCCACTTGATCGCCGCCTCCGATTCCTCCTGAAAACCGTCCCCGATGAGGAGCCGGAGCGCCTCGCTCTCCGTCATCCCCTCGCGGTGCATGCCGGAATCGAGGATCGCGTTCGTGAGGATGCGGAGGTAGTACTTCTTCCACGTCAAATCAAATCGCGCAGTTCCGCTCCGGAATCCGAGCTCGTTCATGAGCTCCATGCAGTACACCCCCCACCCCTCGACAAATCCGGTGTTGGTGAAGACGCTTCTCACGATCGACGGATTCCGGTTCGCGTAGGCGAACTGCACGTAGTGCCCCGGCATCGCCTCGTGAATGGTGACGAGCCGTATCATCTCGCTGTTGTACTCCCGCAGGTACGATTTGATCTGCTTCTGATCGTAGTCCTCCGGAACGGGCGAGACGATGAACCAGTACTTGCGTTCCCGATCGAGCGGTCCCGGGCTCTCGAGGCCTACGATCGAGAGGCTCCGCGAGTATTCAGGCGCCCACGCGAGCTCGATCGGCTCGTCGGGGATCGTGAGCAAGTCCCGCTCGCGCACGAACGCCGAGGCCTCGGCGAAGGCGGCCGTGCACACGTCGAGGAGCTCCGACGGCTCCGGGTGATCCTTCGCGATCTCGTCGAGCACCGTCCGCACGATCGCGTCCCGCTCGGCGCGATCCGGACTCGCCGGGAGGCGCGTCCCCGTCATCTCCGCATACAGAGGCGCGGCGACCTCGTACATCTCCCCGTGCACGCGATCGATCTCGGCGTAGGCGGCCGTGACGATCATCTCCGACGACATGTCGGAGCCGATGACGTAGTCGAGCAGACGGCGAAAGGGCTTCTCGCCGAGCCGAAAATCCCCGAGCGACCGGTTCACGAGGTCCTTTTCGAGGAAGTGCTGGAACTCGCGGAGGGCGCCGATCGCGAGCTGGGCGGACTTCTCCATCTTCTTCGATGTCCGGTCCGGCGCCTTCCCGGCTTCACGCAGCAGCTCGTGCTCGATGAACGCTATCAGGCCGCGATTCTGGCTGATCGCCATCTCGGTATACGCTTTCGAGGGATTGGAAAGGTTCGCCATGGCCTGTTCGACAAAGTACGGGACCTTCTCGAGACGGGCGGCGGCCGCGTCGAGCCGGTCGGCGAGCGGCGCGAAATCCCTCGCGATCAGATAGTAGAGCGAGTTGCCGATAAGGCTCGTATAGAACAGCGGATTCGTCTCGAGCGTCCGCAGATCTTCGTAGAGGAGTATATCGAGGTCGATGGCTCTCGCGAGCACCTCGGCGTCGATCCTGTTGTCGGGCGAGAGCTCGCCCTTCTCGACGTTCTCGAGCTTCGCCCGGTACGATTTCAGGAAGGCGATCCTGGTCTCGACCGCCTGCCGGCTCATGTCGTCCAGATCGCTATCGTGCCGGTGCTCCCCCGCCCACGTGGCGAACGCCGGATTCATCCGGAAATGCTCCTTGAGATACCGCGCCGCAAGCTTCTCGAATCTCGCGTCCTCCCCCCCCCTTCCCCCGCAACCCGCGGCGAGAAATGCGAGCAGCGCCGCCGAGGCGGCGAACGCGATCGTCTTCGATCTCCTGAATGCCATTACCCCCTCCAGGTCTTGCTCCTGCCGATCCTCTTTTTTTATCCGTGGAATTATACACAATATCCGGTAAATTGTTTCATATGAATCGAACGGAGGCAACGGCAAACGGGCGGGGGCTCGCCTTCACGTTCCGCGC
>JBFYZJ010000266.1:0-5407 GCA_041309565.1 Candidatus Krumholzibacteriota bacterium | reverse complement strand
GTGCGGATCAGTATCGAGGGGCTCCCGGCTACCAACGACGAGCTCCGCGGCATCAAGGACGGCTTCGATCACGCGATGCGCTCGCTGCTCCGCCTCAAGCGCCTCGGCCTCGAGGATATCGGCTTCGCCATGACGATCTCCGGCGAGAACTGCCGCGACCTGCTCGATGTATACACCCTCGCCGCATCGATGGACGTCGAGCTCGCCAACGCCGTCGTCCACAATTCGTTCTATTTTTTCAAGAGCGACAACGACATATCGAACCTCGCCGAGGTCGATGAGGCGATCCGCCGCTTCATCGAGGCACTGCTCCGCTCGCCGCGTCGGAGCCCGCGGAAGCGGGTCAAGGACTGGTTTCGGGCCTACCTGAACGTCGGGCTCCGCGCGCATGTATGCGGCGGGCCGCGTCTCATCCCCTGCGGGGCCGGCACGGACACCTTCTTCATCGATCCGTGGGGCCGTGTCCTCGCGTGCAACGGGTCGGCCGAGCCCTGGATCATGGGGGATCTGCGAACGCAGTCGTTCGAGGAGATCTGGAACGGGGCGAAGGCTGCCGAGATCCGCTCGCTCGTCGCCTCGTGCCGCAGAAACTGCTGGATGACGGGCACCGCGGTGCCGGCGATGCGCCGCGCGCCCCTCAAGCCGGCGCTCTGGGTGCTGAAGAACAAGCTTCGGATCCTCCGGGGCAAGGAGCCGGCGTGCCGGCCTTGAAGGCGGGGGACCCATCGATGAACATCGCAATCATGGGAATCAAGGGCGTTCCGGGGCACCACGGCGTCGAGGTCGTCGTCGATTCCCTCCTCCCCCATCTATCGGCGCTCGGCCACCGAATAACCGTATACGGATACGACATCTACACGAAGCCGGCCGACAACTATCGCGGCGCGCGCATCCGCACCGTTGGGGGGAGCGAGCGGAAGAACCTCGAAATGATCTCGCACATGTGGAACGCGGCGATCGACGCGCGGGGCGAGCGTTTCGACATCGTGCACATCCACAGCACCGATCCGTGCCTCCTCGCCTGGCTCCCCCGCCCGCGGCACGGCGTCGTCGCCACGTCGCACGGACAGGCGTACCTCCGAAAGAAATGGGGATTCGCGGCGAAGGCGATGTCGAAGGCCGCCGAACGGATCTTCATCCGATATCCGAAGGCGGTCACGTGCGTTTCACAACCGCTCTGCGACTACTACCGTGCCCGCTACGGGAGGGACGTCGAATACATTCCCAACGGCATATCGTTCAGGGACAGGCCGGACGCCGGCTGGCTGCGGAAATGGAATCTCCCCCCCGGGGGATACCTGTTCTCATCCGCCGGACGCATCGAGCGGACGAAGGGGCTCACGACCCTGATCGAATCGTACCGGCTGCTCGGCACGGAACTCCCCCTCGCCATCGCCGGCGGCGGGAGCGCGACCGACACGGCGTATTTCGAGGAGCTGAAGGCGTCCGCGCCGCCGGGCGTCGTCTTCGTCGGATTTCTCGAGGGGGACGAGTACTATTCCCTCTACGCCCACGCGCGCGCTTTCATCTTCCCCTCCGAGTACGAGGCGATGTCCATGACGCTTCTCGAAGGCCTGTCGTTCGGGGTTCCGACCGTGTACAGCGACATTCCCGAGAACGAGGCGGTCGCCCGCGGTCTCGGGATCCCGTTCCGCGTATCGGACGCAGTCTCCCTCGCCGCCGGGATCCGCCGGGCGCTCGACGATCGGCCGGAAGCCGAGGCGCTCGCGGCGAAGGCGCGCGAGACCGTCCGCCGAGAGCACGACTGGTCGGTCATCGCCCGCCGGTACGACGAGGTTTACCGGAGAATCACTTCCCGTTCCTGAAAACGCAGATGTCGCTCAGCGGGCGCCGCTCTTTCGATTGCGGCTCTCCCGCGGGAAAACCGACCGTGATGAGCGCGGGAACGTCCCAGCCGCGCGGGATCTCGAGCAGTCGCCGCACCGCCTTCTTGTCGAACCATCCGATCCAGCAGGTTCCGAGCCCGAGCTCGGCGGCCCGGAGCACAAAGTGCTCCCCCGCGATGCCCGCGTCGAGCAGATGGTAGTCGATGCCCTTGATCCCGGCGCCGAGCCGGTGCGTCACGACGCCGAGCTTCATCGCGAGCGCGACGATCACGGGAGCGCCCGCGGCAAATCGATTCGGCACGATTCCCCCGAGCGCCTCCCGCGCTACCCGATCCTTCACCGCGCCCTCGGCGACGAAGAAGCGCCACCCCTGTGTGTTCGACGCGCTCGGAGCGAACCGGGCCGCGTCGACGCACGATTCGATCATCTCCCGCGGCACCGGATCGGGCCGGTAGCTGCGGATGCTCCGCCGCGTCCGGACGAGTTCAAGAAAGTCGCTCATTCGATCCTCGATTGCAGATCCTCGATGAATCGTGCGGCGCGCGCGACGAACGCGAATCCGAACGCGAGATTGAGGAGGCTGGCGCAATGCATCTCTTCGGTGACGCTCCCCGTGCCGTCGACCGGAACGAAGACGCGAAAATCGCGATAATAGGCGTCGCGCGCCGTCGACTCGACGCACATATTCGTCATGATCCCCGCGATGACCAGATCCTCGATCTTGAGGCAGCGCAGGACGATCTCGAGATCGGTGCCGAAGAACGCGGAGTAGCGGTGCTTCTCCACGACCTTGTCCCCCGGGCGCGGCGCGAGCGCGCCGTGGATCTCGCTCTCGCGGCTCCCCTCGACGCACATTCCCTTCCACCACCACCCCATGATGCCGCTGTCGAGGTTGCCCGGGTGATGCACGTGTTTCGTGTAGATGACCGGACGGCCGCTCTCCCTGAAGCGGTCCGCCAACCCCCGCACGATCGGGATGATCGCGGGACCGCCGCCGGTGAATGTCGGCGACTGCGGATCGAGAAAAAACTCCTGCATGTCGACGATGAGGAGCGCGCTCGCCGGCGCGGTGAGCCGCATCTCATGCTGATTGAACGGCGCGATGTCCCGGAGCCAGCGCTCCGCCTTCATCGAAAGGGTATCGGCGTTCACATACGTCTCCATGCGCGAACCTCCCCGCTGCGCCACGCCCGATTCCGCTCATCGACCGCCGGCGCCGCCCGCATGATCATGCTGAGAATTCGTCGCCCCGCTTCGCCGCGAAGCCGTCCTTCCCGGCGAGAAGAAGCGTCCCGGCAGGTACCGCGGCGGCGGCGAGCCGGCACATCTCATCGGAAACGTCGCGGATTTCCCACTGCGCCGACCGGTCGCTCCGCAGCCGCGAAAAATGGTATAGCTCTCGCAGATTGAGGCAGAAGAGCACGCGCCGCCGGTGCGCGTTCAGGAGGACGTATTCGGCCGCGCGCCCGAGCCGCGGTTGGTACAGCCGATAGAAAGCGGCAGCCCGCTTGGCCGCGTCGCGAAGCGCCCCCGTCTGCCTCGCCTTCACGAAGGTCGGGGGCACGGATACGCCGAGACCGGGATCGTACGGCTGCGCAAGCAGGGTGGCGAGCCGATGACGCTTGAGCTGTGCGTAGCATGAGGCCGACAGGACGATCTCGAACGAGAAATGGACCGTCTCGAATTCGCGCCAGACCGCGTCGTGCGGCTCGAGGCGCTTCAGCGCCTCGCGGATGATTCGCGCCCTCGCCCGCGCGCCGAGCCGCGCCCCCCGCGCCGCGGCATCCCGCATCGGGCCTCCGCTCGCGGAGAAAATGATGCTCGCGGCGAGCCGCGCGTCCGCGTCAGGGGTGACGTCCACGAGCCGCACCGAAACGCCGTCCGGGCGAGCCTCCGCCCGCCGCCGCGGGACCATCCGGGCGATATCCTGCATCGCTTCCGGCATCTCGCGGTGGTGCGGGCCCGGCTCGGTATAGCGGATCAGCGAGGGCATCAATCCTTTCGTGGCACGGTACAACCTGCCGGAAAGCTCGCGAAGCTCGCACAGGGGATGGCCCGCGAGCCGTCTGATGATATATTCGAGCTCGCGCGCGTTCACCGTCATACCGAGCTGCGTCGCGACGGCGAGCGGCATCAGGTACCGTGCATCCTCCTTGGCCGATCCCGAATCCTCGCCGGACGCCTCGATGCGCCGGTAGGCCGTCTCATACGCCTCATGAAGCCCGCCGACGAGCGTGCGCAACTCCCGCTCGAGCCCGGCGTCCGCGATCTCCGGCGCGATAACGACGTCGCGGCCGAGGCGGATGTAGCGTTGCGATTTCTCCGTGTACGAGGCGAGGCGGAACCGCTCGAGCTCCTCGACGGCGAGCCGCGACAGCCCCGTCAGATCGAGATTGACCACGGCATGCTCGGCCACCGACGCGTGCCCGAGCCCGAATACGATGCGCTCGTTCGATTGGCGCGCCTTCTCGACGGCGCCCCGCGCTTCATCGCGGAGCGCGCCCACGCTTCTCGGATCCCTGCTGATGCGCGCGTACGCGGCGGATATGACCTCGGGGGTCACCGCCTCGCCGAAGCGCTTCCGCACCTCCTCGAGGAGCGCCGCTTCGACGTTGTATCCCGCGAGCGTTACTTTCATGACGGCGTCTGCCTCTCCCCGCTTCAGAAGCTGAACAGGACGCTTCCGTAGAATCGCCAGTCGTTCTTGTCGTACGCCGTGATGTTTCCCCCGAAGGGCGCCTGATAAATGATGTCGTCGAGACTGTATGCCGCCTCGAAGGCCGCGGCGATCGGATAGCTGAAGAAGGTGAATCCCTTGAGCCGCAGATCGAATCCGACGTCCTTCTGGTTTCCGTTCAGATCGAACTCGTCCGAAGTCCACGCCTTGCCTGCTTCGGCGAACACGGCCGCGTAGAGCGAGCCGAGATAGAAGACGGATGCACGCTTGTCGATGCTCCGCCAGACAGGGAAGCGATACGTGAGCCGCCCGATCGCCATCCTCGTGCCGCCGATGCTGTAATACGAATAGCCGCGCAGTCCGTCGCGTCCCCCGATATAGAGATAGAAAAAGTCGTCGATGGCGTTCCGGTCGATCATACCCCCACGGGCCTGAAGCGAGAGGGCGTGGCGCCCGAACGGGATCGGAATGTGCTCCTCGTAGCGCAGGAGGTACCTGCCGAAGTTGTTTTCATCGTAGACGGGCCTGAAGAGACCCTCCTCGAACTCTCCCGAATGGAGCTTGTCGAACGCCTTCGTGATCTCCACGTCGACCGCGCGGCCGCTTCGAGGATTGATGTCCCCGTCGACCTCTTCCCGGACGCTCTTGTAATGCCAGAGCAGCGAAACCTCGTTCGCGACGTAGTAGTTCCAGCCGATCTCCCCTTTGAACTCACGCTGCTCGGCGAGCTCCCACACCTCGATATTGACGCCGTACTCTCCATGGTTGTACTGCAGCACGGCCTCGTTCCTGCCGAACGGGGTCGTCGGCGAGAACTCCATCTTCGCCGTGAAGAACACATCCCAGAGGTCGTAGCGCACTTTCAAGTCGCATATTTCGTCGC
>JBFYZJ010000265.1:0-3996 GCA_041309565.1 Candidatus Krumholzibacteriota bacterium | reverse complement strand
GCGCGGGGAGAAGGGCGGAGAGGGTCGATACCCTCATCGAAGACGGCGGCGTGCGCAACAACTCCGATATCAGGACTGATAATCTTTATCTGAAACTCGGTCTGGAGCCCTCGGAAGATGCCGAGTATTTCTTGAACCTTCATTATTCCGCCACTGAGAAGGGGGACCCGCCCAACATCGATCTGGTGAAGATATTTCCCGACCCGCCCGCCTTTTCGCAGTTCGATAGGATAGAAACGTACAGCAACTGGGGCGCCGACCTCAGCGGCAGGAAAAAGCTGACCGGTGCATTCGGCCTGATGGGCAAACTCTTCTATCATAACCATGTCGACGACTACGTTTCCTTCTCCGACGCGACCTACGACACCGCGATCGCGACGAGCCGGTATCAGGACTATATCGCGGGCGGCATGGCGATCGGCGATTACAGCTTCGCCGGCTGGAACACGATGCGGGGCGCATTCAACTACCGGCTCGACAACCACGAACAGCGCGACGACGAATACCTCCCCTTCGAGAAGAGCGCGTCCTATACCGGTTCGCTGGGTCTGGAGGATGAGCTCAGGCTGCTCGATTCGAAGCTCTCCGTCGTCGTAGGCGTCGGCTACGACTGGTTCGACGTCACGGAGGCGGAGGCCAACGAGCTCGACGATGACGGCGAATTCGTGCAACAGGTCGCTGCCGAGATCCCCGAAACGATGACCGAGGTCAACCCGATGATCGGGGCGACCTATCTCCTGAACGACAGGACGAGGCTCTACGCCTCCGTCGCCAAGAAGACCCGGTTCCCCACGCTCAGCGAGCTGTTCGGATCGTCGGGCAACATCGATCTCACGTCCGAAGAGAGCATCAACTACACGGCCGGCGTCGCGATGACAGTCAATCGCATGCTGAGCTTCGAGGTGTCCCCCTTCTATCACGACATATCCGATCGCATCAGCCGCGACTTTCCGTCCCCCGACGAGCTGTATTACAACGTCGCCGCGATCGAGATGCGGGGGATCGAAATCTACGCGGATGTGGATCCGGTGAAGAGCCTATCGTTCGAAATCGGCTACACCTACATCGTGGCCGAGGATGTGAGCCCCGGCCGCGTGACGGAGAACGTCACCGACGTGCCGGAATACAAGGTGGATGCGAGGCTCGAATACGCGTCGCCGACGCTCGGCTCCCGCATCTCGCTAACCATGGCGAACTACGGGGAATCGTTCAGCCAACTGCCGACCCCGGCCGATTGGGAGAACGAGATCGTCGTCAACGAGGGGTACACCGTTCTCGGCGCCCGGTTCGCGCAGCCCTTCCTGTCGAAGTGGGAGGCGTATCTGACCGTGAGCAACCTGCTCGACGAGGATTACGAGTCCGAGAGCGGATATCCAGCGCAGGGCAGAATCTTCTGGCTGGGCGCCTCGTACAAGTATTAGAGCGACATGCCGGCGTATCCGGCGCCCGTCAGCGGCTCCCGAGCGGGATCTCGAATCCCGCCATGAAATCGACCGCGCTGTTGTAGCTGCTGCGGTCGTTTGTCGTGTTGTCGATCGTCGTCAGCCCGCGTCCCCAGCGCGCGTCCAGAAACATCTCCATCCCCGAGAACGCGTATGAGACCGAAACGCCGATGAGGGCGCCGACCTCGATATCCTCGATCCAAGCGTCGGCGTCCTTGGTCTCGTCGACGAGAAAGTTCTGATCGTCGAGCGGCAGCGTCGGATTGTGGGCCTGCCCCTCCAGCCGCACTTCGGCCGACGCGCAGTAGGAGAACGTGGGACCGACGAGCCCGCGCAGCGATAGCCGTCCATCCTTGTCGGGCTTGAACGTGAACGTCGCCAGCACGGGCACTTCGATGTAGTCGATTTGAAGCGTCAGGGTGCCGTCGAACGTGGATTCCAGCGGCACCGAATTCGGCGGCCTGACGACCGCGGTCCCCGCGGCGGGGCCTTCTCCGCCCTTCTGCTTGTAGAGGATCTCGGCCTGGATCCCGAAAAGATCGCTGAAATCGGCCCTCGCATACCCGCCGCCGACGAATCCGAGCTTGTAGCCGTCGATCGCCCCGGCGAGCTCGTCCTCCTCCTCGCCGATCCAGAGGGTGATCGCATCTCCGGTCAACCTCGCATTGGTGATGCCCCCCTTCAGGCCCACTTCCCACGTAATTCCGTATGCGCCGCCGCCGCAGAAGGCGACGAAGGCAATCGACGCGATGGCGACCATTATGGCGAAATGAAGCTTCATCGGAAGGTCCTCCTTGGTCCTGCGCACGAATCGATCCGTGCCCGTTTCTCGGCACGCTCCGTTCGGGCTCGATTGTACTTCAGTCTTCGTCGATGCGCAAGGGCGCGGCTCGTACATCGGTCTTGACAATGGACCGATCTTGCTTCAAAATAGTCCCAGCGGTTTGAACCAACCACAACTCAATTGAGAAAGGAGGCAGGCAGCGCTCGTCTCGAGAGCCTGATCTCCAGCGAGACCAGGCGACATGGTATTGGCCTAACCTGAGGGAGGTCGGAACATGCGAGAACGCACTATTTTCATCATTCTGAGTCTGGCGCTCCTCGCGTTCGGGTGCTCGGAGAAGGCGGAGACGCCGCTCGCGCCGGCGGGGGAGCAGGGACTCGACGTCTCGGCCGGGGTGCATGCCTCGGCGTGGGCGTTCGTGAATCGGGCCACATGGCCGGTGGAAGCGTCCGAGAAGGAGCTGAACGAGGCCGGCCTGGAGACGAATGCGACGGCCGTCGTCCCCCTGTTGAATTTCGACCGCACCGTCATCGCGGGGGACATCGTGCATTACAGCGCCACGATCGTCACGGGGCCCGGCAAGTACGACAAGATCGGCATTCACCGCGTCGTGCGGGAGAAGAGCCCCTATCATCCGATCCGGACGAAGAAGGCGTTCTTCCTGCTGCACGGGGATCTCAAGCGCTTCGAGACCATGTGGATCCCCGGGCGGTTTTCCCCCACGCTGCCCGACGATTTCGGGCTCGCCGTGTACCTCGCGCGGAACGGCGTCGACGTGTGGGGCATGGATCAGGCGTGGAACTTCATCCCGAGGAGCGAGACCGACTTTTCGTTCTTCGCCGGCTGGGGTATCCAGAAGGAAGTCGATCATCTCGAAATGGGGCTCGGCGTCGCGCGGGCCGTGCGGCTCATCACCGGATTCGGCTACGACAAGATGCTGCTCTTGGGATACAGCAGCGGCTCGGCCACCGGTTACGCCCTCTTGAATCAGGAGTCGCAATGGCCTGATTGCAAGCGGCAGGTGAAAGGATTCGTCGCGGCGGATCTGGGCGTGCGGTCCGACGATCCGAACTGGGTCGCGTCATGGGAAGGCTGGCTGGCATACTATCAGGGGGTCTACGACGCCGGGCAGTATCAGGATCCGATTTGGGTTTTCCAAGACATCGCCATGCTGGCGCGCACCGAGCCGGAGGGCGCTTCGCCCTACATCCCGGGATTCACGAACTGGCAGTGCGCGCTCTATTACGGCGGGGGACAGATATTCGGCAATGTCGCCGGTCACTATCACGCGCCGGTTCTTCAAGACGGGCTGCCCGTCGATTTCCAGTTCATCACCAGCGACCAGTGGCTCGACTTCATCACGGCCACCGGCGCGTACGAGCCTATCCTCTTCGAGCGGGATTACTCCGTGATGGTTGCAAATCTCCCGAGCCCCTACGTGGAGCACCTCGGGGATATCACGGTGCCCGTGTTCGATCTCGGCGGGGCAGGGGGAGTCGCGCCGTACACGGCGGCGACCCGCTCCTATCTCGGAAGCGACGACATCACGTATCTCTACGTCACCGTGGGCTCCCCCGATCCCACGCTCGACTACGGGCACATCGACATCTTCACCGCGCGGAACGCGCCCGAGCTCGTGTGGGAGCCGCTTCTGCAGTGGATAGAAGATCATTCCACCCCGCACAAGTACGCGGGCGATCCGTCGAAAGGCTGAGCGGCGATGCAAGAAAAGGAGTGTAAGCGATCCCTTGCTCGGCCGGCGCTCGGGGC
>JBFYZJ010000264.1:0-3090 GCA_041309565.1 Candidatus Krumholzibacteriota bacterium | reverse complement strand
CGAGGGCTCCCCTGCCCCATCCCTCGCGCATCGACGACGAAAACGCGCCGGCGGCCGCCCCCGCCATGAACAGAGCCGTCAGCATCACGATCCCCGTGTAGAGAACCCCCGCGAACGATTGGTACGAGAGGAGCACGAGCACCTGAAGCAGGAAGCTTCCGAGCCCCACGCTCGAGACGGCGAGCGCGGCGCGCGCGCGGGGACGCGCGGCCGGGCCGAACCTCGCCATGCAGAACAGCGCGATCGCGATCGCGACGAACGCCGCGCCGATCGCGGCCGAAGGAATGCGCAGCAGCGCGCCGAATCCCGCCATCACCCGCGATCCGGTCTTCCGCCCCTCGAGAACCAGCTCGTGCAGCGGGAGCGCCGGCCTCGCGTCCGTGTTGAGGGGCGGATCGCCGGCGCGGTCGAGACTCGTTCGCATTTCGTCGAGACGCTCGCCCGTCAGCCGGAACGGGAGATACCCTTCGCCGACGAACGGCGCGTCGATGCCGCGCGCGCCGCGGCGCTCCGGAATCGCGTCCACGTCGAGTTCTCGTTCGCTCGCGATGAAATGCGCCGTCGCGCCCGGCAGCACGAGCACGCGGGAAAAGACATCCTCGAGCGTGCGCTCGAGAATGCGCAGAACCGTCGCGTGCTCCTCCGTGAGCATGTTTTCATGCGACGGATGCGTGAACGCGAACACGCCTCCCGGGCGAAGCGCCGCTCGGACATGCTCGAAGAACTCCCGCGTGTAGAACCGGTTCCACTGCAGATTCACCGGTGGCGGAGAGCTGAGAATGACGCAGTCGTAGCGTTCGTCCCCGCGCTCGATGAAAAATCGTCCGTCCGCGGCGATGCGCCGCACCCGTCGCCCGCCCGAACCGCTCTCCCCCTCCGCAGCTCCGGCGGCGCCGAAGAGCGCTCCATCGAGCTCGACACAGTCGATCCGCTCGATGGACCGGTGCTTGAGCGCTTCCTCGAGACCGCCGCCGAGAGAGCTGCCGAGGAGCAGAATCGAACGGGGCTCCTCGCATAGGAGAAGAGGAATATGGATCATTTCCTCGCATCGTTCGGGCTCGGGGTGCGAGAATACCCTCCCCCCCCCGGCAAACACCGATCTCATACCCCCGCGCTCGGCCACGACGATCTCGCCGTACCGCGACGAACCGTGCTCCACGATCCGGTAGCCCGGATAGATCGCACCGATGGTGCGCCGGTCGATCGACGGGGAGAAGGCCGCGAGCATTGAGACGCCGATGAGCGCCGCCGCGCGCCCCCCTGCGCGGACCCGCCCCCCGGGCGCCCCGAACGCCGCCGTCAGCGCGAGGAGACCGCCGGCGACGATCGCCGCCTGGAACGGGGAGAGCGCCTCGATGAGGATGAACGAGAAGAGGATCGCTCCGAACACGGCCCCGGCAGCTTCCCAGAGGTACACGCGCGTGATGCCGCCGCGAAGCCCTCCCCGCTGCTCCTTCCAGAGAACGCTCGCGGCGTTGTATATCGCGCCGTACACACACCCGAACGGAGCGGTGACGATGAACGAGAACGCGAGGGCGCTGCCGGGGGACGGCAGGGCGCCCGGCGGCATCGCGAGCATCCCCCTGCCGAGCCTGATCGCGACGACCGTTCCCGGGAGCGCGGCCGCGAGGAACACGGCGAGCGCGGCGTACGGGATCGAGGCCGGACGTCGCGAGGCCCGGAGCCGGCGACCGCCGAGCATCGCGCCGACGCCCACCCACAAGAGCCAGAAGGAAAGGAGCGCGCCGATGACGAATTCGGTCCCCGAAAAGAGAGGAAGGAGCTCCCGGATGAAGCTCGACTGCGCGATGATCGCGCAGCATCCGAGGGTGAAAACGTGGATCGCTTTGAGTGGATGATCCCGCACGGCACTCGACTGCGGACGCTACGCGTCGAAATAGGCGCGCTCGAAGGCGTCTCCGAAATCGTACACGTCGATGAAATCCTCGATGCGGTCGAGCTCGGTCTTGAGCAACAGCCCCGCATCGACGAGATTGAACACGATATTTCCGAAATCCTCGGTCGACCGGACACCCCAGAAATTGAGCACCTCTTTCGCCATGGGGCCGAACCGCGCCGCCGCGAGCGTGCGCAGTCCCCGGCAGAGCTCCGCGCCGGAGATGTGGCGCGCCTGCGCGATCTCGAGCAGAACCGCCTCGACGGCGTCGAGGACGATCAGGTACGCGTCGGCGTGATAGCGCCGATCACGCGACCGTATCGTTTCGATCTTGCCGCGGACTTCCCGGCGAATTTCCAAACGGTTTTCCATGCGTTTCTCCGAACGGACGTCGCGCCCCGATGCTACGACGTTTTGCGCTCCCGCTCCACGTTTTTCTTGATGAACGTATCCCGCTGCCAGGCGGGATCGCGCTCCGGATAATCGATGACATAATGGAGACCCCGCGATTCCCTGCGGATCATGGCCGATTCGACGACGAGGCTCGACACGAGGGCGATGTTCCGAAGCTCGACCATGTCCCCCGAAGCGCCGTACGCGCCGTAGAGCCGCTCCGCCGTATCGAGAATCTGCCGGATGCGCCCGCGGGCGAGCGCGAGGCGCTCGACGGAGCGCACGATGCCGACGTAATCCCACATGACCCGCCGGGCGAGATCCCAGTCGTGATCGAGGATCACGGTCTCGAGCGCGCGGGGATCCCGGATGTCCGGGAGCACGAGATCGACGTCCGGGGGGATTCCCTCGCCGGGCCCCTCGGCCTCGAGCCGCCCGGCGCACCGCGCCCCGAGCACGAGCGCCTCGAGAAGTGAATTGCTCGCGAGGCGGTTCGCGCCGTGGACTCCCGTGCACGCCACCTCTCCGATCGCCATGAGGCCGGGTAGATCCGTTCTCCCGTCCATATCCACGTTGACCCCGCCGCACATGTAGTGCGCGGCCGGCACGACGGGAATCGGCTGAGCCGCTATATCGATCCCGAACGAGAGACAGTTCTCGTATACGTGCGGGAACCGCTTCTTGAGCCAATCGGCGTTCCGGTGCGTGATGTCGAGGAGCACGCACTTGTCGCCGCTCTGCTTCATCTCCCGGTCGATCGCCCGGGCGACGACGTCGCGGGGCGCGAGCTCCCCCCGCGG
>JBFYZJ010000263.1:0-4234 GCA_041309565.1 Candidatus Krumholzibacteriota bacterium | reverse complement strand
GCGCGGGTCGCCTCGATCACCGTCAAGAACGCGTTCCTCTACCAGACGGCGATCGATTCGAAGCTCGAGCTCGAGCAGTTCGCCGAGGTGAAGCGCGAATTCATCATGCACACGTCCCACGAGCTGCGGACGCCGATCACCGTTGTCAAAAGCGCCCTCTGGTCGCTCGAGCCCGACCAGGTCGACGAGAGCGTGCTCGTCGACATGGCCAAGAGCGCGATCACGCGGCTCGAGGGAAAGGTCGACTATCTCCTCTCGCTCAACGATATCGAGCTCAACGAATCCGATTTCAACCTGCTCCCCGCCGAGATGTCGTCGATCGTCGAGGACGTCCTGCGGGAGATGCTGCCGGAGCTCGAGGAAAAGGGCCTGCGCGTCGACGTCGACGACAGGGCCCGTTACCGGAAGTCGCTCATCGATTCCGCCAAGATTAAGATCGTCGTGCGGAGCATTCTCGACAACGCGGTCAATTTCGTCCGGCACGGCGGCACGATCGGCGTCACGATATACGTATCGGAAGGCCCGCCCCGGAGCGACGAGGGCGTGGTGATCGGCGGTCGGCTTTCGAGCCCCGCGGCGGCCGGCGCCCGGGGATTTCCGCCGGCGATCGTCGGCGCGTCCTACCTCGTCGTCAGGGTGAAGGACGACGGCATCGGCATTCCCGCCTCGGAAATCGAGTGCCTCGCCGAGCCGTTCACGATGGCGTCGAACTCGAGCAACAGGAACGTCAAGGGGCTCGGGATCGGGCTCGCCGTTTCGCACAAGATCGTCGCGGGGCACGGCGGCGCGATCTTCTGCAAGAGCGACGCGGGGCAGGGCGCGCAGTTCTCGATCTGGATTCCGTTCGACGGGTGACGCGATCTTCGAACCGAGGGGGAAGAGAAACCGGGCGGCTCTCGTCGAGGGCCGCCCGGTTCGATATTCAAGCCCTTCGCGCCAATCGCGCGCGTCGGGGGACGCCTACTTCTTCGGAGCTCCTTCAGCCGGCTTCGGGGCGGGTTCCGCCTTTTTCTCCGGCGCGATCCGGGTCATCGATTCGATGATGATGGCTTTCTCGGGAACGTTCTGGTGCGGACCCTTGTTCCCGGTCTTGACGCCCGCGATCTTGTCGACCACGTCCATCCCCTGCACGACCTTGGCGAACACGGCGTAGCCGAACTGCGCGTCGCTCACATGGTCGAGGGACGCGTTGTTCTTCAGGTTGACGAAGAACTGGCTCGTCGCGCTGTTGACTTCGTTCGTGCGGGCCATGGAGAGCGTTCCCCGGAGATTCTTGAGACCGTTCTTCGCCTCGTTCTGAATCGGGGCGAGCGTGGATTTCTCCATCATGTTCTTGTCGAATCCGCCGCCCTGAATGACGAAGCCGGGCATCACGCGGTGAAATATCGTTCCGTCGTAAAATTTCTTGTCGACGTAGCCGAGAAAATTCTTCACGGTGATCGGAGCTTCCTTGGGGAACAGCTCGATCTTGAAGGACCCCATGCTCGTTTTTACCAAAACCATTGGATTCTCCGTCTTTGTTGCCGGGTCTCCAGCCTTCACCTGGGCGTTGAGAGATCCGGCGCCCACGAACGAAACCGCGAAAATGCATAACAGTATAGCAAGCAACAGATTAGCCGATTTCATTGCCGCGCCACCTCCGTTATGGAAAAACCGTCTAACTCGTGCATCGATAGGTAAATATACCTGAAAGCACCCGAGCCGCAAGAGAAAAAGAGATTTTTGGGGAGAAGACCCGGAAAGGCGATTATTTCCGTTTTCAGTATTTCCCCTGTTTGATAAGATGGGAGCAGCGGGGGTCCTGAGAAATGTCTTTAGCTACAAAGGAATGGCTATGCCAAAAGAGCTAAAGTACGATCACGTCGATGTTTTCACGGATAAGCCCCTCGGCGGGAACCAGCTTGCCGTCTTTTACGCTCCGGGTCAGCTCACGGCGCAGCAGATGCTCGCTGTCGCGAGAGAGATCAATTTTTCGGAAACGACGTTCGTTTTTCCCGCAAAGGCCGCCGGCACGGATGCGCGCGTGCGGATTTTCACGCCTTCGGAAGAGCTTCCGTTCGCCGGCCATCCCGCGATCGGCACTGCGTTCGTCATCGCGTCCCGCTCGAGAAAAAAACTGGAGCGGCTCTCCCTCGAGCTCGGCGTCGGTCCGATCCAGATCGACATCGAGCACAAGGGAAAGAAGATTCATACGATCGCGATGCATCAGCCGGTTCCCGTGTTCGGCTCGGCGCTGCAGAACCGGGAGCAGGCCGCGCGCGCCTTCGGCGTGACCATCGACGACATCCTCGGCGGCGGGGTCGTCTCGAACGGTCTCGATTTTCTCATCGTCGAGGCGACGACGCTGCAGGCGGTGCAGAACGCCCGCTGCAACATCGAGGATGCGATCAAGGTGATCAAGCGCCACAACGTTCACGCGATCTATCTCTTCGCGCGCCTGCAAGGAAGGGGGCCGAACGTCCGCGCGCGGCTCTTCACGCCGAAGTCCCCCGTGGTCGAGGATCCGGCGACCGGTTCCGCGGCGGGTGCCCTCGGCGGTTATCTCGCGCGGATTCTCAAGTTCCCCATGAAGCTCCGGCTCGTCGTGGAGCAGGGGATCGAGATCCAGCGGCCGAGCCTGATAACGGTCGACGTCAACTCGGAGCGCGGGACGATCGAGGGTGTCACCGTATCGGGGAGGGTCGCGGCGACCGGCGAGGGGATCATCCGGCTGTCCTGACGGGGCGGTTGTATCCGCCGGCGGATCCGTGCGAAAAATTCGATACTATTCCGCCGGTGTCCGTGCTATACTGACGCCGCATTAAAACCGGAAAAAGTTCTGAGGAAGGCGGCCCGCGTGACCCCTTCATTTGGATTCTTTTTCCGGTTTTTCGTTATTTGAGGTAGCTGGCGAACCAATCGTGCAGCGTATTCCACCAGAGCTCGGCGTTCCGCGGCTTCAGCACGAAATGCCCCTCATCGGGAAAATAGAGGAGCTTCGACGGCACCCCCTGCCGCTGGAGCGCCGTGAAGAACTGGAGCCCCTCGGTGAACGGGACGCGGAAATCCAGCTCGCCGTGGACGACGAGGCACGGCGTCTTGAAATTCGCGGCGAACCGGTGCGGGGACCATTTCGCGTACATTTCCGGATTGGTCCACGGCGTCCCGGCGAACTCCCACTCGGGGAACCATAGCTCCTCCGTCGCGCCGTACATGCTCTCGAGGTTGTAAACGCCGTCATGCGAGACGAGGCACTTGAAATCGCCGTCCGTGTGCCCCTCGATCCAGTTGACCATGTAGCCGCCGTAGGACGCTCCCGCCGCCGCGACGCGCGAAGCGTCGACGAACGGGAGCGACTTCAGAAACGCGACCCCCTTCATGACGTCCTCGAACGGCGCGCCTCCCCAATCCCCGCTGATCTCGTCGGTGAACGCCTGGCCGTAGCCGGTGCTCCCGTGCGGATTGACCATCGCCACGACGTATCCGGGCGCGGCGAACATCTGGGAGTTCCAGCGGTAATGGAAATCGTCGCCGAACGATCCCTGCGGGCCGCCGTGGATGAGGAGGATGAGCGGGTACTTCTTCCCCTCCTCGAAGAAGGGAGGCTTCACGAGATAGCAGTGTATCTTCGCGCCGAGCGCGCCGTCGTACCAGTACTCCTCGATCGCGTTCATCGCGAGGCCGGCGAGCGCTTCGGCGTTGACCGCGGTGAGCGGCGCGACGTCTTTTCCTTTCGCCGTCGCCCGGTAGAGCTCGACGGGGCTCGTCGCGCTCTGCCGCGCGAAGACGATGTGCTTGCCGTTCGGGGTCAGCGCGAAGCGCGTGTCGTAGCCGCCGCGGATGACGAACGCGGCGTCTCCCCCCTTCGTCGAAACCCTCCCGATCGCGCGCCGTCCCCGGTCCTCGACCGAGAAAAAGAGCGTTTTCGAGTCGCCGCTCCACGAGAAATCGTCGATCGCATAATCGAAGTTCTCCGTGAGGTTCGACGCGGTCCGCGTCTTCCGGTCATAGAGCATGAGGCGCGAGCGGTCGGCCTCGAAGCCCGCCCGCGGCATCGAGCGGTACGCGATGTAGCGTCCGTTGGGCGAGTAGCGAGGGCTGTTGTCGTTCCCGCGGGCGGTTGCCGTGATGGAAACGGGGGCGCCGCCGGCGACGCTCACGACGTAGAGGTCGTTGTTCGTCGACGCGGCGGGGAGCGGATCGGGATTCATGACGAAGCAGAGCTCGCGGCCGTCGGGCGAGAAGTCGATGTCGC
>JBFYZJ010000262.1:0-6643 GCA_041309565.1 Candidatus Krumholzibacteriota bacterium | reverse complement strand
CCGCGGTTGCGCGAGGCGATCTCGCCGCGCCAGGCGCCGTACCCGATGAAGCGGGACGACATGATCCCGAGGCCGCGCGTGTCGGTCAGAAACTCGGAGCGGTACCCGATGAGCCCGCGTGTCGGTATTTCGAACTCGATCCTCACGATGGCGGCGCCCGAGTGCTCGACGGAGCGCAGCTCGCCTTTCCGCCGCGCCATCTTCTCGATAATGACTCCCTGGTACTCCCCGGGAACGTCGATGATGAGCTGCTCGATCGGCTCGAGCAGGTTGCCGCCGGCGTCCCGGTGGGTGATGACCTCGGGGCGGGAGACGCAGAACTCGAGCCCCTCGCGCCGCATCTCCTCGATGAGGATCGCGAGGTGCAGCTCTCCCCGTCCCATCACCTTCACGCCGTCGGACCGTCCGAGATCCTCCATGCGCATCGCGACGTTCGTTCGCAGCTCCCGGCGCAGGCGCTCCTTCATCTGGCGCAGCATGATCGCGGTACCGTCGCTCCCCGAGAAGGGCCCCGTGTTGACGAGGAAGAACATCGACACCGTCGGCTCCTCGATCTCGAGCGGCTTGAGCGCCTCCGCGGGATCCTCGATGGTCGAGAAGGTGTCCCCGATGCCGATCTCGGCGGGCCCCGCGAGCCAGACGATGTCGCCCGCGCTGATCGTTTCAGCCTCGACACGCTCGAGCCCGCGCGTCACCCAGAAATGCACGCCTTTCTCCCTCGTCGAGCCGGTCACGTCCCAGCCGGCGTTCTGATCGGCGGCGTCCTTCCAGCGCGTGACGAAGCGGGTGAATTCGTCCCCCTCGCGCAGCGTGCCGCGGAGCACCCGGCCGCAGCCGATCTGCCCGACGTAATCGCTCCACGCGAGCGTGCTGACCTGCATGAGGAACGGGCCGTCCCGATCCACTTTCGGCGGGGAAACATGCTCGACGATGGTCTCGAAGAGGGCGTCCATCCCCTCGTGCGCGTCCTTCTCGAGATCCTTCACGAGCCAGCCGTCGAGACCGGAGCCGTAGAGCACGGGGAAATGCGCCTGCTCGTCCGTCGCGCCGAGATCGACGAAGAGATCGAACGTCTTGTTCAACGTGTGCCCCGGACGGGCGTTCGGGCGATCGACCTTGTTGACGACGACGATGGGGCGCAGGCCGAGCCGAAGGGCGCGCATGAGCACGTACCGGGTCTGCGGCATCGGTCCTTCGTTGGCGTCGACGAGGAGGAGGACCGAATCGACCATCGAGAGCACCCGCTCCACCTCGCCGGAGAAATCGGCGTGGCCGGGCGTGTCGATGATGTTGATGAGATAGCCGTTCCAGTCGACCGTGCAGTGCTTGGCCCTGATCGTGATGCCGCGCTCGCGCTCGAGGTCGTAGCTGTCCATGAGCCGCTCGGCGACCTGCTCGTTCTCGCGGAAGGTCCGGGCGGCGCGGAAGATCGAATCGATCAGGGTCGTCTTCCCGTGATCGATATGGGCGATGATCGCCAGATTGCGGATATGGTTGACTGTCGTCATCCGGACACAACCCTCAATAAAAGAAAACCGGGCCCGGCGTTCCGAGGCCCGAGTTCGTGAAGACTCGCAGGAAAATAGTATCTGAAGTCCGGTTTTGCAACTCTTTTCTGCTCGCGGTGTTCAATCGGATCATGCCATGAACCGCTTGACGGCATCCGTCTGACGGCGGAGACTGTCACGAGTCCGGGGGCTTCAGCCCCGTGAAGGGGGCAATCGAGGAGGATGCAGACCATGAGAGCAGTGCTCGTTTGTATCGGCGTGGGTCTTGTTCTGTGGGCCGGTCTGTGCGCGGCGCAGGACGCCGGCGTTCATCGCGCGGCGCAGACGGGGGACGTCGCGCGGCTGAAGGCGCTCATCGACGGCTCGCCGGAGCTCGTCAACGAGAAGACCGAGGACGGCGATACGCCGCTCCACACCGCGGCGACGGCGCGAAGGACGAACGCCGCGCTGTATCTCATCGGCCGGGGCGCCGACATCGAGGCGCGGAACTCCGCCGGCCAGTCTCCGCTCCTCTACGCGGCGTACGTAGGCGACGCGGTGCTTGCGGACACGCTCGTCGCCCGGGGTGCGCAGTTCGATTATCAGGACACACGGGGCAATTCGCCGTTTCATTTCGCGGCGCGGGGAGGGCATATGGCGGTCGTCGAGCTCCTCGCGGCGAAGGGCGCACGGATCGATTTCAAGGGGAATCAGGGACGGACGCCGCTCTTTCTCGCCGCGGCGAACGGCCGCACGGAGGTCGTGAAATTTCTCCTCGCCCGCGGCGTCCAGCCCGGGACGAAGGCCGACGACGGGCAGACGCCCATGACGGTCGCGCTCGCCAACGGGCACGCCGCGGCGGCCGAGGCCTTTCTCGACGCCGGCGTCCCGATCGAGGGGGACGAGAAAGCCCTCGGTCGTTTCGTACACCTCGCCGCCACGGCGGGCAGCGAGAGATTGGTCGATGCCCTGCTCGCGAAAGGCGCCTCCCTCGACGACGTCAGCGCGGGGGGGAAGACGCTGCTCCACGACGCCGCCATCGGCGGCCTGGCCCCTCTCGCCCGGAGGATGATCGCGCGGCCGGGGACCCTCGACGCCCGGGACGGCGCCGGCAAGACGGCGCTCCACTACGCCGTGCGCGCGGGGCGTCTCGAAATGACCGGAATGCTCCTCGACGCCGGGGCCGATCCGAACGTCGTCGACGCGGACGGCAGGACGCCCCTTCATATCGCCGAGGATAACGTGAACGGCGATGCGGCGGCGCATCTGCGGAGGAAGGGGGCCCGCGAGTTGGAACGGCGCGTCTGGCCCCTCGCGCGCTCATCCGCGGGCGCGCACGGCGCCGATGATGCGCCCCTCGACATCACGTATATCGCGAACGAGGGCTTCCTGATCGCGCGGGGTGACAAGAAGGTCCTCATCGACGCCACGCACGTGAATCCGTGGGGCTACCCGATGACCGGAGATCGCGTCTTCTCGATGATGCTCGAGAGCCGTCCTCCCTTCGATGGCGTCGACCTGTCGATCGCCTCGCACGCCCACGCCGACCACACGAATGCGGGGATGACGATGAAGCTCCTGCAGAGCGTGCCGGGGATGGAATACATCTCGAGCCCGATCGCATGCGATTCCGTGCGTACGGTCGCCGGGAGCGGTTTCGACGCGATCGCGAATCGAGTCGTGAGCGTCGATCCGGAGTGGAAGAAGGTCGTGAAGCTCCGGCGGAACGGTGTCGATGTGGAGTTCTTCGGCGTCAATCACGCCCCCGCCGGCCAGACGCCCTACAAGACGCTCGCGACGATCCTCGATCTCGGCGGCATTCGTCTCGTGCACATGGCCGACGAGATCGTCGACATGAACGTCGAGAATTACGAGGCCGTCGATCTCGCGCGGGACGGCATCGATATCGCCTTCGCCGACGCGATGTTTCTCGGGGATTCCACGGGGTGCCGGATCATGAGGGATTTGATAAAGCCGGAATGGATCATTCTCATGCACGCGGGGCCGAGCGAGCTGGACGACGCGGCGGCGCGGTTCACGCCGGTTCATCCGAATCTCCTCATCTTCCGGGATCAGCTCGAGCGAAGGCGATTCGCCCGCTGACGGCGCCGCGACCGGAGCATCGGGCTCCCTCGCGTGGAAGAATACTAGGAGCGCGCGGCAAGCGGCAGGATCACGTTGACCGCGACGTACCCCAGAAAGAGCGCGGCGAACGATACCATGTCGAAGAGCTTCGACAACCGCGGGCGTCCCATCGTGTCGAGCACGTAGAGCGAAACGGCCGACTGCACGATGGTCAGGAAGATCGTGATGAGCCCGATGAGATTCACCATCGCCGTAAGCGTCATCCGATCGGACTGCGGCAGCTGGGAGGCGACATAGATGTTGTTGCCGACGGCGGCGAAGAACGCGCCGACCGACAGTCCGAATCGTGGATCGACGTGGATCGGTTTGATGAAGAAGACGATGAACGCGATCGCGACCGACGCGAACAAGGCCTGGAACAGCCTGATGAAGAGGCTCATGCCCGGCGGCTCGGCGAGCATTGCGAAAATGAGCGCGGAGTTCATCCGGACCCCCGCGCCCGGCGCATCATCAGCGGATGATCTCCCGTAGTCATGCAGCTTGACGAGGAGGAGCGACGTCTTGACGCGCACCGGCCGGAACGTCGGCAGGTACGGAAGGTCGACGATGCCGGTGTCCGCGACGTAGCGAAGCTCTCCGGCGCCATGTTCCTCATCCTCGATGTGTATGACGAGCCCCTCGTCGTTGAACGGAAACCGCGACGGGTCGAAGGTCTTCGAGACGCGGGCCGTCACCCGGTATTGTTCGTAGCGCTCCGAGCCGCGAACGATCTGCTTCTTGCGCTCGCGCCGCAGTATCTCGCCGTTGACGACATTGAAGGTCTCGCCCGGATTCAGCGCGTCGTCGGTCCATCGAAACCAGATGTCGAAATCGACGGTCCAGCCCGATTCCACGAGAGAAAACGCCTCGAAGCGGTTGATTTCGATGCCGGTGCGCACGTCCGCCGGCTTCGGCTCGGCAACGGCCTGTTCCTCGAGGGCCGGGGCGCGCGGATCCATCGTCGACGAGGCGATCCACGTCGCGCGGGCCCCTTCCGTCTCCGCGCGGTATTGCTCGAGAAGGAGCACTCCCTTGAGCCCGTAAGCGAAGAAAAGGATCAAAATGCCCGCGCACCACGCCGCGATCAGACAATGCGAAACTCGAGAGATCTTTTCGCCCATGTCGTTATGTCCTTCCATGCGGAATCTCCCTCGGATGAAAAACAGCGTAGCCGAGGCCCAAGGAGCGAACAAGAAAAATCGATTTAATTGAAACAAAAAACCGTTTCCGCCAGTATAAGCGATAACGGATATCTTTGTCGTTTCCCGGCTTCGAGTCAGTCACCCGAAAGGAGCGTGCGATGGGCAGGAGGATTCTGTGCCTCATGGTCCCGAGTCTGCTCCTCTTCGCGACCGCGGTCTTCGCGGCGACGGAGAGCAGGCTCATGCGTTACCCCGACATCTCCGGGGATAAGGTCGTTTTCACCCACGGCGGGGATCTCTGGATCGTGCCCGCGAACGGCGGCACGGCGACGCGGCTCACGTCCCACACGGGGAGCGAGCGCCTCGCGAAGTTCTCCCCGGACGGCAAGACGATCGCCTTCACGGGCTTCTACGACGGCAACACCGATCTCTTCACGGTCCCCGTCGAGGGAGGCATCCCGAAGCGGCTGACCTACCATCCGATGCCCGATGCCATGCTCGATTGGCACCCCGCGGGGGACCGAATCCTCTTCCGCTCGATGCGCGAGTCCAAGACGAATCCCGGTCCGCGCTACGCGAGGCTCTATACCGTGCCGAAGGAGGGCGGAATCGCCGAAGCGCTCCCGCTCTTCGAGGGAGAGCTCGCGTCGTACTCCGACGACGCCTCGAAGATCGCCTTCACGCGGCTCTCGACCGAGTCGCGCACGTGGAAGCGCTATCGCGGCGGCATGGCGCCGAACATCTGGATGTACGATCTCAAGACGGGGAAGGCTGAGATTCTCGTCGATTCCGAGGGAACCGACTATTTCCCGATGTGGCATGGGAACAACCTGTACTTCACCTCCGACCGCGATCGGACGTTCAACGTTTACGTGCTCGATCTCGGCACGAAGAAGGTCCGCAAGCTGACGAACCACGACGAGTACGACGTCAAGTGGCCGAGCATCGGCGGCGGTTCGATCGTCTACGAGAACGGCGGCTTGCTCTACGTCCTCGATCTCAAGACCGAGAAGTCGCGCAAGCTCGACATCGTCGTTCCGAGCGAGCTCGCCGAGACGCGGCCGCGCTACGAGCGCGTGGCCTCTCTCATCAACGCCGGCGATCTCTCCGGCGAGGGCAAGCGCGCCGCGTTCGAGGCGCGCGGCGACATCTTCACCGTGCCGGCCGAGAAGGGGGACGTCAGGAACGTCACGCGCACGACGGGCATCCGCGAGCGCGCGCCGGTATTCTCCCCCGACGGGAAGTGGATCGCCTACTTCTCCGACGCCGCGGGAGACTACGACATCTACCTCCGCAAGCCGGACGGCACCGGGGAGGAAGTGCGGGTGACGAAGGGCGTCGGGCACTTCCCCTTCCGGATGACCTGGTCCCCCGACAGCAAGAAGCTCGCGTTCTACGACGAGACGTTCCACCTCTACTGCGTCGATATCGACGACAAGAAGGTGAACACGGTCGACGTCGATCCGTGGTTCGATCTCAACGATTACTCGTGGTCGTCCGACAGCAAGTGGATCGCCTATTCGAAGATCGGAGACAACGGCAACAACGTCATCTGGCTGTATTCGCTCGAAGAGAAGAAGCCGCGCCAAATGACGAGCGGCCTCTACAGCGACAACGGCCCGGTCTTCTCGCCCGACGGGAAGTATCTCTACTTCGTTTCGACGCGGGCGACGGCCTTCCGGTTCAACAACTACGACTACGACATCAACTACATCCACCCGACCGTCCTCTGCGCGGTGACGCTCAAGGCGGATACGCCCTCGCCGCTCGCGCCCGAGAGCGACGAGGTCGCGGTGAAAGAAGAAAAGAAGGACGACGAGGGGAAAGACGCGGACAAGAAGGAAGACAAGAAGGACGCCAAGGACGAGAAGAAGGAAGACAAGAAGGACG
>JBFYZJ010000261.1:0-4685 GCA_041309565.1 Candidatus Krumholzibacteriota bacterium | reverse complement strand
CGCGAGCTCGACGCGCGCCTTCATCGCGGATCCGCGGTTGGGCTGGGGGGGGGCGCCGGCGGCCGGAGTCGTCCCGCCCGCGGGAGCCGCCGCGGCGGCTCCCGCCGGGGCGCTCTTGCTCTGCAGGACGAACTCCCCTCCCTCGATCTCGATCGTGGCGTCGAGATCGACCGCCTGCCACGCCATGCCGATCTCGGCCGGCGTCACGGGCTTCTCGGGGCCGGGGAAGAGCCCCATCCACGCGAGCGCGACTCCCTGCCCTTTGAACTCGGCGTTCAGGGCGCCGATCGAGGCGAGTTCCCCCGACGTGACGCTCGCGTCCTTGAGGTGTCCGTCGAAAGCGATGCTCATCGCGAGCGGCTGCTTTGCGAGCCCCTCGATCCGCGCGTTGAAGCCGAACGCGCCGCCGCTGATCTCGACCGGCGCTGGGGGCTGCTGCGGCCCGGCCGCCTGCGGCTTCTTCGGCGAAAGCTCGGCGAGCTTGAAGGTCTTGATTTTCTCGAGGACCGGCCCGAGCGGCCTGTCGTCCGCCTCGATGCTCAGGGCCACGCGCGGCTCCGTCCGGACGTTCGCCACCTCTCCCTCGATCGTCGCGGCGACGAGATCCCCCCAGCTCAGCTTCGATTTCTTGACGACGATCTGCGTCATGTCCTTGTCGCTCTCGATCTCGCCGTCGAAGCCGACCTTCTCGAGCGTCAGGGCGGGCGGCGCGCCGATCGCCGATACGAGCACGGAATCGACGACCGCCTTCACGCTCAGCGCGAAGGTCTCCTGCGCCGGCCGCATCGAAAGCTGCGCCCCGAGCCCGCGGAGCCCGATCTCGCGGGCGTTCTTCGGATTCGTCAGGGTCACCGAGCCTCCCTGAACGTCCGCCGCCTTGATCTCGGGCTTGCGCCTGAGGAGCGACATGAGGGAGGAGCGCACCGTCACCTTCTCCGAAGCGAACGCGAGCGCGCTCGTATCGGGGAGCGTCTTCTCGAACGAGAGCGCCGTGATGTCGACGCCGAGGCCGAAGGGAAAATTGATCCCGATGTCGCCGATCGAAACCTTCGCGTCGAGCGTCCGCTCGATCCGCGGGACGACGATCGCGAGCAGCTTCTCCCGCGTGAGAAACAGCCGCACCGCCGCGACCGCAATTATGAAAAGCCCCGCGATCACGCAGAGCATGATCAAAACGCCGCGTCCTTTTCGTGCCTTCCGTGCCATGTCCACCTTCCCGTCATTCCGGATACTGCAGCCGATTCATTCGAGTTATCCTCTTGAATGTAGCGCGTTCGGATGGGGCTTTCAACTTGAAATGCCTCCGTCGCTCGATTACAATCCCGCACGCGATGCCCCGGAGGAACGACCGTATGCCGAAATATCGAGAGCCCGTCTACCGTCCGCCGAGCGAAGCGGCCTCCCTCATCTTCCAGGTGACGGAGAGCTGCTCGCACAACGATTGCCTCTTCTGCTACATGTACCGCGACAAGAAGTTCCGCGTGAAACCGTGGGAGGAGGTCAAGGAGGAGATCGACGAGGCGGCGGCGCTCGTCCCTCGCGTGCGGCGCGTTTTCCTCGCCGACGGCGACGCATTCGTCCTGCCGGTGAAATCCCTCGAGCGAATCCTCGAGCATCTGTACGCGTCGTTCCCGCTGCTCCAGCGCGTGACGGCGTACGCGACGCCGGGAAATCTTCTCAAGAAATCCGTCGACGAGATGAGGCTGCTCCGCGAAAAGGGGCTCACCGTCCTCTACTACGGCGTCGAGACGGGGGATCCGGAGCTCCTCGTGAAGATCCGCAAGGGCGCCACGCCCGACGAGATGGTCGAGGGCTGCAAAAGCGCGACGGAGGCGGGGATCAAGCTCTCCGTCACGGTCATTCTCGGCATCGGCGGAAAGGCGCTGAGCCTGCGGCACGCGCGGAACACGGCGGCGCTCCTCAACCGCATCCAACCGCGGTTCCTCTCCGCCCTCACGCTCATGCTCGGGCCGTACGAGGAGGAGTACCGCGCCGCGATGGGGCCCGGATTCGAGTTCACCTCCCCCCTCGACGACGTCGTCGAGCTCCGTGAGCTCGTCGCCGGCCTCGAGACGGACAAATGCATTTTCCGGAGCAACCACGCGTCGAACTACCTCGCGCTCGCCGGCACGCTCCTCGGCGACAAGACGCGGCTGCTCGCCGAGATCGACGCGGCGCTCGCCGATCCGGATACATGCCTCAGGGACGAGTGGATGAGGGGGCTCTGATCCGCTTCGCCGGCCGCCTTGACGCTCCGGTGAAATCGGCCTATATTGAAAATAGGGGTTATTCAACGGGGGGAGCTCTATGCCCCGACCAATCTTCCACTATCGTCATGCTTCCGGGGCCGCGGCGGCGATCGTGTGCGCGGCCGTCTCTCTGGCGATCTTCATCCCCGCATGCGACCGGGAAACACCGACGGAACCCGGGGGGACTTTGACCCCGACGGCCGCGCTCGTGAGCCAATCCGGCTGCAAGGCGTACCGGGCGCCTGTCGGCTCGGCGCCCTCCCCGTCCCCCGATTGCTTCAACTACCGGCTCGAGGACGGGCATACGCTGCTCATCAAACATATCAACGCGGCCTTCAACTGCTGCCCCGGCGACATCACGGCGGATATCTCGTTCGCGAACGACACCATTACAATCCTCGAACGGGAATCGCAGCCGGGGTGCCACTGTCTCTGCCTCTACGACCTCGGCTACCGGATCGAGAACATCGGGACCGGCACATACACGATCGTATTCATCGAACCCTACCGTAGCGAAGCGGACGAGCCGCTGATCGCGACGATCGATCTGTCCGCCTCCCCCTCCGGAGAATTCTGCGTCGAACGAACGACGTACCCCTGGAGCTCGGGAGGAAGCGGCGCGGAGCCGTACGGCGTCCTCGTGTCCCGCTCCGACTGCAACTCTCAAGCAGTGGCGGCTACGGCGGAGCCCCCCGTTCCCGGCGACCTGTCGTGCGCCCAATGGGAATACTCGGGCGCCGAGCGTATCCTGCGCCTCGCGCACGTGAACGCCGCCTTCAACTGCTGCCCCGGAGATATCACCGCTGACATCCGAATCCAAAACGACACGATCACGATCGTCGAGCACGAGTCGGAGTCGATGTGCGACTGCAGCTGCCTATACACGCTTAATTTCGAGATCAGAAATCTCGAGCCGGGAACCTACACGATTCGCTTCGTCGAGCTCTACGTGCACCCCGGAGACGAGCCGCTCCATTTTGCCGCTGACCTCGCGGCCCTCCCTCAGGGAATCGTCTGCGCATACCGGCAGCACTACCCCTGGGGATATCTGGGCACGATGGAGGAGGACCGCTCGAAGCTCGACGCCATGCGCAAAACAATCGTCTCGCTCATCGGAGCCGCTTCGTGCGGCGGGGACGGCGACTGCCGGTACATCGGGCTCGGCGCCAAGCCGTGCGGCGGCGTGTGGGAATATCTCGTCTACTCGGCCGCGACGGCCGACGAGGAGCTCCTCAAGTATCTCGTGAGCAGATACAACGCGTTCAACGAGGGATTCAACCTGCGTTACAACATCGTCTCGGACTGCATGTTCGTGATGCCGCCGACGGTCGGCTGCGTCGGCGGGGCATGCCGCGCCCTCGAAACGGAGCCGTGATACTTTCTCCGTTCGCCCCCCACTCCCAGGCCGACTCAAGTATAAGATATTACAATTCAATATGTTGCGCTGGCGCCGCCTCCTTTCTTGTGGACAGCGCCGGGCAAATATTGCATATCTAGTAGTATCAAATTTACGAGTCGGGCATTCGCACATGCCTGATTGATCACCGATATCAGGGAGGTCCCCTTGGCTATCATCATCGACGGAACCGGACTGACGATCGAAAAGCTCGTACGGATCGCGCGACACGGCGAGAAGGTGGAGATCGCCCCCGAGGCGATCGAGCGTATGAAGGCCTGCCGCGCCATGCTCGAGAAGAAGATCGTCGCCCACGAGATCATGTACGGCGTGAACACCGGCATCGGCGAATTCTCCGAGGTCGTCCTGAACGACGACCAGATCAAGGACTTCCAGCGATATCTCATATACAACCACGCGGCCGGGATCGGCGATCCCGCCCCGCTCGAGTACGTGCGGGCCGCGATGGCCGGACGCATCAACGTTCTCTCCAAGGGGCGCTCGGGAAACCGGCCCGAGATCGCGCTCACGTACGCCGAGATGCTCAACAAGGGGGTCGTCCCGTTCGTGTGCCAGAAGGGCTCGGTCGGCGCGTCGGGGGATCTCGCCCCGATGTCCCAGATCGCCCTTCTCCTCCTCGGCGAGGGGCAGGCGTACTACAACGGCGAGCTCCTCGAGGGCGCCGAGGCGATGCGCCGCGCGGGAATCAAGGTCCCCGGGCTCGAGGCGCGCGACGGCCTCGCGGCGATCAACGGATCGAATCTCCTCACGGCCATGAGCGGCCTCATGCTCTACGACACGAGCCGCTGGCTCAAGCAGGCGGAGATCGCAGCGGCGATGACGCTCGAGGCGCTCATCGCGAACATGAAGCCCTACACGCCGCTCCTCCACGAGGTGCGCGGCTTCCCCGGCGCGGTCCGCTCGGCGAAGGCGATCCTCAAGGTCGTCGACGGCGGGGACGTCGTTCTGGGCAAGGCGAAGACGAAGGTCCAGGACGCCTACTCGATGCGATCGACGCCGCAGGTGATCGGCGCCGCCCA
>JBFYZJ010000260.1:0-2765 GCA_041309565.1 Candidatus Krumholzibacteriota bacterium | reverse complement strand
GCTCTCGTTCAGGATCTTTCCGCTGCTCAAGAAGGAAGAGGCCGTATCGGTCGCCTTCGCGTCGTTCTTTCTCGTGCTCGTTTCGTCGCTCGCCGTGTTCGCGACGGCGAGCGGGCGCTACGCGGATCTGCGGAAAGGGTACGTGCTCGAGAAGCTCAAGGAGTTCAACGATCCCGAAGACAACTGGATGCAGGTGTACCTCCCCGATATTTGCGCGGAGATCTCGAACGATCCGTGGATATCGTCGCGCGTTGTGTCGCGCGAGGAATCGGCCGCCTTCGAGATCTGGGCGCAGAGCAGCATCAGCAGGGGCGGCCTCTCGTGCGTCTTCGAGGTGTTCGACGCGGCCGGCGCGCGCACGTCGCGGTTCGCCGTGGGGATGCCCTTCGAGATTCCGCGCCGGCTCCCCGAGCGGGCGCGGTTCGCCGCGGGGCCGTACGTGGAAACGGAGCGCGTGGAGACGCGAGAGGGCGCCGTGCTCTACTACGCGGGCTACGCGCCGGTCTTCCACGTGCGCGGGCAGCTCCTCGGCTGGGTCGAGATCACGATTCCGTACTTCTTCGAGAATCCCGAGCTCCTCGCGCGCACGGGGCGCATGGCCCCGGAGATTCTGCATAATTTCGATCCCGGGGGGGAGCGCCGCCGCGACATGCCCGAGAAGCTTCTCGTGGCGCGCGTGTCGGGAGACCGCGTGATCGCCTCCTCGGACAGCGGGCTGCGCGCCGGAGCGACTGCCGGGGGGCGCGAGGGGGAATGGCGCGCGCTCGCCGTGGGAAGGGATTCGTACCACTGCTATACGCGGGTCGGCGCGGGGGGCGCGGGATACCTCGTCGGCTATCGCGTCACGGCCCCGCTCGAGAGCCTGCTGCAGTGGGCGACGATCGCATCGCTCGACGCGCTGCTCACGATTCTCTCGCTCGCCGTCCTGTTCGCGCTGAAGCGCCTGCCGGTGCTCAGGGGCGTCATGCCGGACGTCTCTCCCGGGCGCGGGCTCGGCTTCCGGCAGAAGGTGCTGCTCTCGTTCCTCGTCGTTTCGATCCTGCCCGTCGTGATTCTCGGATCGTTCTCGAGCCAGCTCATCGCGCGGCGCTACCGCGCGGAAGAGGAGAACCGCGCGCTCCTGCGCGCGCAAGCGGCCGTGTCCCTCATCGAGCATTCGATCCGGACCGAGGCCGCGTCGCTGGCGAGCGGCCAGTACATCGCGGAGCTCCTCGCGGGAGGGGGCATGGAGGAGGCGCCGCCCAACGCGGGCATCGACACGCGCCGCTTCACGCTGATCGGCTCGGACGGCGAGGTGATTTTCGGGAGCGCCGCGGCGGGGCTCGCGCCGGAGCGGCTCGCCGGCCTGCTGGCGGGCGCCAACATCGAGCGGGTCGTCGTTTCGTACGAGGCGCCGGTCCTGTACGGCGGCGTCGTCGTGCCGATCGAGTCCGGCGAATCGTCCGGCGGCTATCTCTACTATCGGCGCGCGCTCGACGACGAGTTCGTCAAGAGCGTCTCCGCCGCGCTCGGCTCCGACATCAATATCTATTACGACGCGCTCGTCCGGGCCTCCAGCGAGCGCGAGCTCTTCCTCGGCGGGTTCCTCGATCCGCTGTGCAGGCCCCCCGCGTTCGTCGGCGTCGCGCTCGAAGGGCGGGCCGCGGCGGTGCTCAGGGAGACGATCGGGGATTACTCGTACTACGTCGCGAGCGCGCCGCTCGCCGCGATCGGCGGCGCGCAGAGCGCCGTGCTCTCCGTGCCCATGTTGTACCTGCCCATCATGATGCAGGAGGAGGTGCGCCGGACCTCGATGCTCGTGCTCGGCCTCCTCGCGCTCCTCTTCGCCGCGACGGTCGTGCTCGGCGTGTTCCTCGCGGGGAAGATATTCAATCCGATCGCCGCGCTCCAGGGAGGCACGAGGAAGATCATCGAGGGAGAGCTCGAGTTCAAGCTCGAGGCGGAGGCGCCCGACGAGATCGGCGAGCTCGTTCATTCGTTCAACACGATGACGGGCGCGCTGCGCGAGGCGCGGCGCGGGCTCCTCGAGCGCCAGCGTTACCTCGCCGCCGTGCTCGACAACATCGCGACGGGGGTGCTCGCGACGGGCCGGGACGGCGACGTCATCACGCTGAATCCGTCGGGAGAGCGGATCCTGCGCGTGCCGTCCGCGGCGATCGTCGGAAAGCGCCCCGACGACGCGTTCCGCGGGGGGCTCGAGCCGCTCCGCCGGCTCTTCGACGCGCCGGCGGGCGAGGTCCGCGAGCTGGAGCTCACGCTCTTCTCCGGCGAGATAGCGCGCACGGTGAAAGCCGTCGTCGCGAGCCTCGTCGAGGGAGGGGAGCGCCTCGGAACCGTCGTCGTGTTCGACGATCTCACCGAGCTCATCCGCTCGAAGAAGCTCTCCGCGTGGGTCGAGATGGCGCGGCAGATCGCGCACGAGGTGAAGAATCCCCTCACGCCGATCAAGCTTTCGACCCAGCTCATGAAGAAGGCGTACGATTCGAAGAGCGAGGATTTCGACGGCATATTCAGGAGCGGCGTCGATACGGTTATCCAGCAGACGGAGATCCTGCGGCGGATCGCGACGGAGTTCTCGAGCTTCGGCAAGGCGATGCGCCTCGCGCCGGAGGCGGTGCCGCTCGACCCGTTCCTCGGCGAGGTCGTCTCGCACTATCGCGGCGCCGAAAGCGTCGCTATCCGGCTCTCGTGCAAGGACGCGGTCGTCGCGGTCGCCGACCGCGAGGCGCTGCGGAAGATATTCGTCAACCTGATCGAGAACGCGA
>JBFYZJ010000259.1:0-5724 GCA_041309565.1 Candidatus Krumholzibacteriota bacterium | reverse complement strand
CGGGGGCATTCGTGTCCTCGAGCATGAACGCGAGGCGCTCGCGCGGATAGGATGGATCCAGGGGGACGTACGCGCCCCCGGCCTTGAGGATGCCGATGAGCGCGACGATCAGGGAGGGATTCCGGTTCATGCAGACGGCGACCGGAACGTCGGGGCCGATGCCGAGCCCCCGCAGCCGGTGCGCCAGCCTGTTCGCGCGCTTGTTGAGCTCGCGGTACGTGAGCGCGTCGTCTCCGAGCGAGACGGCGCACGCGTCCGGCGTCTCCGCGGCGCGCGCTTCGAACATCCCGTGGATCGTGGCGCCCCGCGGATACTCCCCCGCCGTCTCGTTCCAGTCCACGAGGATCGTTCGACGCTCCCCGTCGGTGAGCATCGGCAGGTCGCCGAGGGCGCGGTCGGGATGGGAGGCCATTTCCTCGAGGAGCGTTCGATAGTGGCCGAGCATCGCCGCGGCGCCCGCTTCGTCGAACAGGGAGCGGTCGTAATCGACGACGATGCGCGTGTCGGGCTCCTCGTAGATATCGAGACCGATCGGGATGTTCGTCTGGTGCCGAACGTCCCATTCCCGTTTGTCGAAATCGCCGCCGAACGAAGCGAGGAGCGCGTCCCAGGGCCGGCTCTCGTAGTTCATGAGGCTCTCGAAGAGCGGCATGCCGGGAGGGACCTCGCTCCACCGCTGGATGCGAGCCAGCGGGCTGTGCTCGTACGCGCGCGTCGCGATATGCTGCGCCCTGAGCTCCTTGAGGAACGACAGCAGCGGTTTCTTCTCGTCGATGGAGCCCCGGACGGGGAGCGTGTTGATGAACATGCCGATGATCGACGCGGCGTCGTCGATCGGCACGCCGCGGCATCCCCGCACCGACGCGAACACGGCGTCTCTCGTGCCCGTGTACCTGCCGAGGATGATGCACCAGGCCGCCTGGAAGCAGGTGTAGAGCGTGCAGCCGTTCGCCTTCGCGTACGGTTTGAGCACGCCCCTGACGCGGGGATCGAGAACGATCTCCGCCTTGCCGTAGCTCTGCTTCGCCTTCGAGAGCTTCGCGGGATCGTGCGCCACCGAGAGGGAGAGGGGCGTCGTGAAGCCCTTGAGCAGCTCCCGCCAGAATTTCTCGGCGCCTGCCGCGTCCTGATTCTGCAGCCAATCGATGTACGCGCGGTACGGCGGGGGCGCGGCGAGCGCCGCGCGCGCTCCCCCGGGCGACGCCTCGTAGATCGTGAAGACCTCTTTGAGGATCATGGCGCACGAATACGCGTCGAGGAGGAGATGGTGGAGCGGCCACACGAGGATGTTCTCGGCGGGGCCGAGCAGAAACACGGCGACTCTGATCAGGGGAGCCTGCGCGATGTCGAAGCCCCGGTAGCGGTCGGCGCTGAGATGCGCCTCGAGCCGGGCGGTCTGCTCGGCGGGGGAGAGCCCCCGCACGTCCGTCACGACGAACTCGAGCTCCGCCTCGTCCCACACGTCCTGGAGCGGTTCCTCGATCCCTTCCCAGCGAAACGCCGTTCTGAGGATCGCGTGCCTCGCGACGACCGCCTTCCACGCGCGCTCGAAGGCCGGCGCGTCGAGGGTATGGTGCATGCGGCATATGATCTGGGTGATGTCGACGCCCGAGTGGGGCGCGAACAGGGCGTTGAAGAGCATTCCTTCCTGCAGCGGCGACAGCGGGTAGGAATCGATCACGCTCCTCATGCGGCCGGTACCTCCTTATTGCAGAGCGGAATCTGCTCGAGCTCGAGATAGATTCCGGTCTTCTCGTAGACCGCTTTTCGAATACGCGCGATGAGCTCCATGATGTCGGACGCCGTCGCGGATCCCGTGTTGACGATGAAATTCGCGTGACGCTCGCTCACCAGAGCTCCGCCGACGCGCATTCCCTTGCAGCCGCAGGCCTCGATAAGGCGGCCGGCGTAGTCGCCGGGCGGCCGCTTGAACACGGACCCCGCGGACGGCTCTTCGAGCGGAAACTTACGGCTCCGTTCTTCCCACTGCTCGTCGATCGCCCGCAGGGAATTCACCGGATCTCCCGGGGCGATCCTGAACTCAGCCCAGAGCACGAGCCAGTCCGAGCCGAGCACGATGCTCCTCCGGTAACCGAATCCGAGCTCGCGCGCGCCGAAGATCCTCGTCCGTCCCGAGGACGTGCAGACGCCGATTCGTTCGAGCACGCCCGCGGTGTCCCCCGCGCGCGTTCCCGCGTTCATCACGACCGCGCCCCCGACGGTTCCCGGGATGCAGGAGAGCGGTTCGAGACCGCCGAATCCCCTCCGCGCGGCGTCCCGGGCGAGGTCGACGAGCGAAACCCCCGCGCCGGCTCTCGCGAGCTCGTGCCCCCGGTACGCGATCCCCGCGAGCGCGTTCTTCGTCTCGATGACGATGCCGGCGAGCCCGTCGTCCGGCGCGATGACGTTCGATCCGGCGCCGATAACGGCGAGCGGGGCGCCGCCCGCTTTGGCGAACCGGTACACGCGGATCGCGTCGGCGACCGTCGCGGGGCGCACGAGGACTTCCGCCGCGCCCCCCACGCGATACGTGGTATGGTTCATGAGCGGCTCGCCCGGGAGGACCTCTCCCCGCACGAGCGAGCGGATCTTATCGTGGAGCGTGCTCGGCATCGATAGCTCCGATGATGAAGTCGTCGTTCCTGAAGACTTCCCGCGCGCCGAGAGCGCCCGGCATACCGTCCCCGCCGGCGAGCCGCCGCAGATCGGCGCCACGCATGACTATATATACGGGGAATCCCGGGGCGAGCAACCTCTTTCGCGCCTCCGGGGACAGGGTCGCCTCGCCGTAGACGGACGCGACGAGCTCGCGTCGCCAGGCGATCTCGTCCTCCCGGTAGCTCCATGCCTCCGCGTATCGCTCGGGCGCGTAGATCTGGCGCCTCGAAGCCAGTACGGGAATATCGAGGCGGTCGGCGTTGATAAAGACGGATTGTCGCGGCGTTTGTTCGCGCATCCAGCGGTACGCCTCCCGCTCGGCGCCGGTGAGGACGATGCGTCCGTCCCGCAGCGGCACGGGCGCGTCATTTCCCCGCTCGCGGATATACCCGGTGAGCCCGAGCGCGGCGGTCGCGACGCCGCTCGCGGTCAGCAGAACGATCAGGACGGCGCGGAGACGCGGCCGTCCGCCGAGGAGCGAAAAGCAGATCGGCGCGCCGTCCCCCGCGAGGACGACCAGGGGCAGCAGCACGAGATAGACGATCTTGTTGATGTTCCCGAACGGCATCCGGGCGGCGATGCCGAGGAGCATCATGAAGCCGGTTGTGGAGAGAATGAACGCCGCGCCCGCTCCCCTGAATCCCGCGACCTTCGCGCGGACCGCGAGAAGCGCCAGCGGCAGGATGCCGGCGGCCAAGACCGTCCAGAGAAACACGCCGTTGAAGGTGAACAAACCGGGGCCCAATTCCCGCGCGGGGAGAATCAGTCGGAGATAGGGGACGCACAGGAGCGCCGTCGCGCCAAGGACCGCGATTCCGGCGAGGGGGCGTCGCGCCGCCGCGCCGGACCGCGCGCGCATTCCCGCGATCGAGAGGACGACGAGCGCGCCCCCGCCGCAGAGAAGCAGCGAGAGCCCGATGATCGCGTGGAACAGAATCGCCGAGCCCGTGAAAAGCCCCGCCAGAACGAGCTCGCGCCGGTCTCCTCCGGCGAGCCAGCCGGCGAGAAAGTAGAGAGCGGCGAGGAACATCGCGAGGGCCATGGCGAAGGAGCTTCCCACGAGGAACTTGTCGAGGAAGAAGGAAATGCTCCCGGCGTAGCGGTAGGCGAGATTCGTGAGAACGTAATGGCTGCCGCCGTCGATGATTCCCCGCAGCAGGTCCCATCCCCTCGTTTCGCCGAACAAGACCCTCCCGGCGAGGAGCAGCGAGCCGAACACGTTGATTCCGAGGACGGCCAGCGCCGCCGAAAACGCCGGGCCCGAGCGCTTTTCGCTGATCCGCGCCGAAACGGCGACGATGCTCATGAGGTAGAGGGGGAAGAAGAGGATGTTGATGCAGGCCATCAGGTCGAAGAGGCTCGCGGGCACGGCGGACCGGAGCACGAGAAGGTACACGTGGTACGCCCAGAAATACCGGAGCTGGATGAGCGCGAAGTAGGGATCGTCGGGGGGGATGCCGCCGCGCGCGACGCTCTCGGCGACCGCGGCGTGGAACCATGCGTCCGACCGGATCCGGAGCGCCGGATTCGCGACGAGCGGCACGATCACGAGGAGGCCGAGGATCAGCGCTCCGATCCATGCGCGCGGCATGACCGGTCTTGTGCGAACGCCCGCGCCCCGCAGGAAAAGCCCCGACAGGAGCAGCGCCATGCACGCGATCGGCACGATCGACGCGACGGCGCGGAGGTCGGCCCCCGTCCGCGCGAACGGTATGGCGGCGAGCGTCATGACGAGGGGGGAGAGGATTCCTCCGAAGAGGCAGGCGTCGGTCGCGCCGATGTGCTCGCCGAACAGCAGGAAGAGAAGGGCGACGCCCGGCAGCATCATGATGGAAGCGCATCGGGCGACGTCTCCCGCCGGTCCGCCGAGGAACGAAACGCCGAGCAGCGCCGCCAGAACGGCCGCGAGGGCATACCAGCTACACGATGAGCAGCGCGTCATGTCGGCGTTTTTCCTTCGTATGAGCGCGAATCGTTCGAGCGGGGCGATATCGCCCTCGCGCAGGCTCAAAGAGTATTGCATAAACCGTTCGCATTCTATACTATTTCTCTGCGCAATTTTTTCGTCGTCGTCGCGCATCGTCGCCGACGCGCCCCGGCGCGCGAGCCGCGCCTGCACGGATCGAGCCGGAAAGGGTATCGCGATCGCATGAGCACGAGCATCGGAAAACCCGTCACGGCGGCCCTCCTCTGCGTCGGGGCCCTCTCGTTCATCGCCGCGGCGCCGGCGGCGGTCAGAATCGTCGCGGGCATCGTGTGGGTGCTCTACCTGCCGGGGCTCGCCTTCCTTCTCGCGCTCGGCGATCGCCGGCGTCCGTCCCTCGACTACGTGTATCTCCCGTTTCTCTTCTCGCCGGTCATCGGCGCGCTGTTGGCGCTCGCATGTTTCCTCGCGACGGGATCGGTCGATTCGGCATGGACGGCAGCCCCCGTGGCGCCCGCGATCCTGGTTCTCGCGTCGCTCTTCGCGAAGCGCCGCGAGGAGCCCCCGCGGCCTTCGCCGGTGCCTCGCGCGATCCTCGTCATTTCCGGGGCGTTCGCGGGAATCATCGTCGCGGCGTATCTGGCGAACGCCTTTCTCCTCTATCGCGCCGACGGGTGGTATCACATCGCGATCGCGAACGAAATCGCCAACCGCGGCATTCCTCCCCGGGAGCCGGGGCTCGCCGACGAGCCGATCCGGTACATGTGGATCTATCATTTCTTCATCGCCGGATTCAGGAAGTTCTCGGGGCTTCCGGCCGCCTGGGCGATGGGGCTGTTCAACGCGGTCAACGCGTTCGTCTTCCCGTATCTCGTCGCCCGGATGACCGCCCTGTTCCGCGGGGAGCGCCGCTTCGTTCTCGGCACCCCGCTCTTCGCCGTCGCGAGTCTCAGCTCGGCGTCGTGGATTCTCTGGCCGGTCACCCTCGGGCGCGCGCTCTTCGGCGAGGCGAGCGGCCCGGCGGAGATCGCCCGCATCGCCGGCGAGATCAACATCGACGGATTTCAGGTCATGTATTTTCTGACGCCGTTCGGGCTCTGGATGGTGAATCTTGCCGTCAAGTTCTGCGTCATCACGGCGTT
>JBFYZJ010000258.1:0-2518 GCA_041309565.1 Candidatus Krumholzibacteriota bacterium | reverse complement strand
GACCGACTCGACGATCGTGAGGTACGGCGCGATTGCCGCGCGGGCGACGAATATCCCGACGAGCGAGCCGAGGACGCCGCCGATCGCCCCCTCGAGCGTCTTGCCGGGGGAGATGCTCGGGAACAGCTTGTGCCTGCCGAGCCAGATCCCGATGAAGTAGGCCCCGGTGTCGTAGCACCAGGTCAGGGCGAACGCGACGATCACGAACGAGAAGCCGAGGGAGTAATCGAGCCCCTTGAGATGGGGAAGCTCCCTGAGCAGGATGAGGTGGCTCCCGAGCCACCCGATGTAGAGGACGCCGAACACCGTGACGGAGATATGGTACACGGCGAGCCCCCGCTCCTTCCGGGCGAGCTCGAGCACCATGATGCCGATGAAAATGACGCTCAGCAGGACGTTCGTGTACACTCCCTGCTGAAAGAACACGTACCACGAGAGCGCGAGCCCGCTCAGGATTCCCATCGCCCGGTACGGCTTGAGCCCCTTCGCTTCCATCATCCGGTAGAATTCCCAGAGGCCGATGAGAATCATGATATTGATGAGCGCGAGGTAGTAGTAGCCTCCCCGCCGCGCGATGATGATGAGACACGGGATGAAGATGAGCGACGCGACGACGCGCTCCACGATCGCCTTCCGGCGGCGCGGGGGCGCGGCGGCGGCTTCCCGCTCTCCCGCGGGACGTTCCTCAATCGGCGTCATGGTCCGCCCCTTCCTTGAGCGCGCCGAATCGCCGCTCCCGTCCGAGATACTCTCGGATCGCGGCGATGAAATGCTCCTCCCTGAAATCGGGCCAGAGCGTATCCGTGACGACGATCTCCGTATAGGCAAGCTGCCAGAGGAGGAAATTGCTCAGCCTCATTTCCCCGCTCGTCCGGATGAGGAGATCGGGATCGGCGATCTCGGGATCGTACAGGAATCGCCGGAACGACGCCTCGTCGAGATCCTCGGGCACGATGCTCCCCGCGCGCGCCGCGGCGGCGAACGCGCGCGCCGCGTCGACGATCTCCGCCCTGCCGCCGTAGCTGAGGCAGAGGTTCAGTATCATGCCGGTGTTTCCCGAGAGCTTCCTGATCGTCTCTTCGAGCGTATCGAGGGTCTCGCGCGGGAGCATGCCGAGCCTCCCCGTCGCCCGCAGGCGGATGTTATTCTCGGCGAGCTCGAGAAATTCAGATCTGAGCACCTCGCCGAGGAACCGCATGAGACCGTCCACCTCGAGACGCGGACGGTTCCAGTTCTCCAGCGAGAACGTGTACAGGGAAAGCGCCGAAAGACCGAGCTTGGCCGAGGCACGGATCGTCGAGCGCACCGACTCGGTTCCGGCGCGATGGCCGGCGAGCCGGGGCAGCAACCGTTTCTTCGCCCACCGTCCGTTCCCGTCCATGATGACGGCGACGTGCCGGGGAAGCGCCGGATTCGCCTTCAACTCCGCTATCGCGCGGTCAACGGAATCGCCCATCGTCTCCCCCCGGCCTCGCGTCCCCTCGACGCTAGACTTCGAGGATCTCCTTTTCCTTCGCGGCGAAGACCTTGTCGAGATCGGCGGTCTTCCGGTCCGTGATATCCTGAATTTCCTTCTGGCTCCGGTGGAGGTCGTCCTCGGTGATCTTATGCTCTTTCTCGCTCTTTTTGAGCTTGTCGATCGCGTCACGGCGCACGTTCCTGATCGCCACCTTCGCCTCTTCGACCATGTGCTTCACGGCTTTCACGAGCTCCTTGCGCCGTTCCTCGGTGAGCGGCGGCAGCGGGATCCTGATAAACGTGCCGTCGCTCTGGGGATTCAATCCGAGATTCGACGTCTGGATCGCCTTGACGATTTCCCCGACGAGCGGCTTCTCCCACGGCTGCACCGTGATGAGCTTCGGATCGGGAACGACGACGTTCGCCACCTGCTTGAGGGGCACCTTCGATCCGTAGTAATCGACCTTGACGCTGTCGAGCAGCGCGGGCGAAGCCTTCCCCGTGCGAATCGTGGCGAGCTCCGCCTCCATCTTCTCGATCGTCGCCTTCATGTGCTTCTCGGCGGTCTGAATGATCTCCTTCGTTTCCATCTCTGCCGACCTCCTCACTCGACGATGGTGCCGATACGTTTTCCCTCGAGCACCCGGGTCAGATTCCCTTTCTTGAGAATGTTGAAAACCACGATCGGAATGCCGTTCTCCCTGCAGAGCGCGACGGCGGTGGCGTCCATGACGCGCAGGTCGTCCTTGAGAACATCGAGGTGGCGGAGCCTCGGCCGCAGCACGGCCTTCGGATCCGTCACCGGATCGCTCGTGTAGACGCCGTCGACCTTCGTCCCCTTGAGGAGCGCGTCCGCCTTGATCTCGACCGCCCGGAGCGCCGCGGCGGTATCGGTCGTGAAGTACGGCATGCCGGTGCCTCCGGCGAGGATCACGAGCCGGCCGTTCGAGAGGTGATCGAGCGCGCGCCGCCTGATGTACGGCTCGGCGAACTGCTCCATCGTAATGGCCGTCATGACGGTCGCCTCGACCCCCGCGCGCTCGAGCGCGGCCTCGAGCGC
>JBFYZJ010000257.1:0-5331 GCA_041309565.1 Candidatus Krumholzibacteriota bacterium | reverse complement strand
TCGCTCGATATTTCAACTATTTTTTTCGCGCCTGCCCTGCCGGCGAGGGAGCGCAAACGGGAAAAGGGGCGCATGGTGAACATGCGCCCCGCTTTCACCGGACCGAGGCGATCGGTCGGCTTCACGCACCCGAATTCCGAATCAATACCCGGGGAACGCCTCGATGCGCTCCCGCCCGTCTCCGGGGCTCGGGAACTCCTCGAAACGCTCCCGCCGGTTCTCCGGGCTGAAGTGCCGGGTCTTCTTGATATTGGACTGATCGTCGAATACGAATTCGACACCGTCGGCATAATACGTCCAGGTCTCGGTGATCTCCCCGTACGCATACTCGCGGATACGGTGGATCGGATAGCCGAACTCCTCGTACACGGCGAGCTTATCGTTCTGGAGATTGGCGACGTAATAGGAGTGCCGGAAGTACTTTCGGCCTTTTTTGCCTTTGCCGGGGGTCACCGCTTCGGTCGCCGTAGCGCCGAGAAGGGCCGCCAGCGCCACGATCAGAATGATGCGTTTCGCCATCATCCTCACATCCTTTCGCTGTTGCGCAGCACACGTTGTTTTACTTGCCGCCCTTCACGATACGATTATACCATAAACGTCCCTGCGGTTTCAAGACGCTCCGCATGGTTTCGCGTTGTTTCCAGAAGGGAGGAGCCGGCCTCCGTGACGGAGCGGCCGATCAACGGGCTCTATTCCACGGCGACGACGCCGACGCGTTTCCCCGCGTAGACATCCTCATCGGAGAGCAGATCCCGGAGTGAATAATTGGGGCTGAACGGGAGGCTCATAAGGTTGATGCGCACCTCGTATGGTCCTGCGGCGACGTCGGAAGGGATCGCAATCTCGAATTCGTCTTCGATAATCTCCCCCTTCCGCCAGTGGCGCGGCGGATAGACGCCGTTCACCGGGCTGCGCTCCGACCGGAACCGGTAGCGGTGCCCCGTCATGCGCTGCATGACGATCCGGCGGACCTTGCTGAAACGCCCCCCGGAGGGCGCTCCCTCCGCCGCTTGCGCGTCGAATCGAACGAAAACGCGATAGTCCTTGACGGCGGTATCCTCGGCAGCGCACTTCCAGTAGCATTTCATCGTCAGGCGCTCGCCGCGCCGCACGGCGGGCGCTTCGATCGATACCCCGAGCAGCACGATGCCGTCGCCGAACGCCGCGTTCGCCGCCTCCTGAAGGGACGGGGCGATCTCGAGCACGAACGGCCGCAACGGAGACTCCTCCCCCGCCGAGGCCGGCGCCGCCGCTTCGGCGCGGAACTCGTAGATGAACACCCGGTCGCGCCCGTACACCCGCTCGAACACATCCGGGCGATCCTCGAACTTGCGCCTCGCGGCATCGTACCGCGTCACGTCCACGGACCAGTAGCTCTCGTACAGCGACGAATCGAAGGTCTGATTGACGACGACGTAGCGCACGCGGTAGCGTTTCAGCAGCTCGATCGTCGTCCGCATATCGACGAAGGGATTCAAGACGTCGTCCGCGGCGGCCACACGCTCGATGTTCTCGGCGTCCTGCGGCAGGGCATGGCCGATGAGCACGGCGACGATATGGTGCCTCGTGAACGCGGGGATGCTGAAGCTCGTCGCCGGATCGCTCAGGATGACGCTCGGCTCGATGATTCGCTCCTGCATGAACGCGAGCGCGTCCCGCCACGGCAGGAAGCTGTTTCTTCGTTCCGCCTCGACCGACGCCGGACCGTAGCCGTCCGCGAACCCTTTCGCATACGGGACCAGCAGCGCGGCGACGAGCGCGAGGTAGGCGAGAATCGCCGCGACGCGCCGCCGCGCGATCGCGCCGCCGCGCAGGGCGCGGGCCGCCTCGTGCACACAATACCCGGTCACCGCGACATACGGCGCGAGCAGAACGACCCTCCTCACGAGCCCGTAGGTCATGATGCGCCCCAGCGCTTCGACGGCGAGGGGATTCAGAATGATCAGCGGCGTGGCGACCATGGCGGAGAAGAGAAACAGAATGCCGGTGTCCGCCCGCGCCCGCCGGTACAGGAAGGGAATCGCCCCGAACGCCAGCACCCCGATCGGTCCTAGAACCTTCCACGCCTCGAGGGGATTCGAGATGAAGACGGTGTCCGTCAGGAACAGGAGATGCCGCGGCTGCAGATCGAACGGATTCGCTATCTCGTATGAGAGCCGGTATCGCAGAACGAGCAGCGGCAGGGAAAAAACGATCGTGAGCAGCCCCAGCTTGGCGACGGCGATCATGGCGCCCCGATCGTCGCGCCGGAGGAGCCAGGAGAAGACGAACAGGGAGCCGATCGCGAGCATGAACTGGAAGAAGTAGTAGACGTGGACGAGCGATATCATGCATCCGATCGCGGCGCCCGCGACGAGATACCGGGCCCGGCCGTTCGCCAGATGCCGGAACAGGAAGTACAGGGCGATCAGATAGAACTGAAATGCGACGAAGAGGGGATATCCCACCGTCCGCAGATAACCGCGATCCAGTCCGCCGAAACAGACGAAGAACAGTATCGACGACAGGAGCGCGATTTTCCCGTTCTTGAACAGGCTTCGGGCGCAGGAAAAATAGCCGCACAGGAGAATCGGCAGGAGAAACGCCGGAAGCCAGAGCCAGATCCGAAACGGCTCGATCCCGGTGACGATGGAGAGCAACGCGAGACAGGTGTGGAAGAGCCCCTTCCGCGGGTCCGGCCCGAGGGAATGCTCCCCGCCGTAGAACGCGTCCCCGGGCATTATCTCCCGCCCCTCGACGATTTCCCTGACGGTCCCCACGTGATCGTACGTATCCGCGGACCAGGTGGAGAGCCCGCCGCGGTACAGCATGAGCGCGGCGGCGCAGAGGGCGAGGACCGCCACACCGCGCGCTGCCGCCCGTTCCGCCCTCGAGTCGTTCGCCGGCATCGCGGACCGGCGGCGGCGCCGAGCGACGACGAGGACGGCGAGCACCAGCAGGAGCGCCGGCAGGAGCGCCAGGAGCGCGTTGGCGCTCCACCCGATCAGATAGAGCGCGATTCCCGCCGCGGACATCAGCGAGACGCTGAAAACGAATCCCACGGGCAGCGTCTCGATCGCATCGTGCTCCCGACGTTCGAAGAGCAGGCGGACGAGCAGCACGCCCGGCAGAATCAGAATGCCGGCGAAGGCGAGCGCGAGCTTGACGAATGCGAATCCGGTTTCAACCATGCGGCGGTCATGCCCTCCCGGATTCCCCGCGCGCGCCGAGGGGCTTGCGGAACCAGGCCACCACGCCGATCACGCACGCCGAGACGTTCGAAACGAACAGAAACATGATCGAGAACGAAAGCGCGGACTCCCTGCTCAGGCCCAGCACCGAAAACATCGCGATCAGCGCCGCGTCGCGCGTCCCGATCCCGCTGACGGAGATCGGGAGCAGCGCGATCAGGTTGGCCGCGGAAATGCAGAACGCGACGTTCAGGAAGGTGATCGGTATATCGAGCGCCCGCGCGATCAGGGCGCACTGCACGTACATGATCGCGTACGTGAGCACGGTCATCAGGAACGGCACGACGAGCGCCGGCTTCTTGAATTGCGCCGTGCTCTCGTAGAATTCCCCGAACTGCTCCCGAAGGCCACCGCCCAGTTTCTTCGGCACGAGCAGGTTGAACAGCGCGTGCACGATCGGCCTGCCGACGCGATCGCTGAACAGGAGAAAGACCGTCGCCGCGAAGACGAGTATCCAGCCGAGGATGACGATCATCATGTTTCTCGTCAGCGCGAGGGCGAGGGCGCCCGAGAAGGCCATGGCGATGAGCATGAGAAGATCGAACAGCCTGTCCGTGAAGACGCTCGAGAATCCCCGTCCGAGCGCGACCCCCTTGTCCGCTTTCAGGTAGACCACCTTCACGAAATCCCCGAGGTGGCCGGGAGTGACGATTCCCGCGTACATGCTCGCCATATAGGCGAGGAAGCAGTCCCTCGCCTCGTAGTCGATCCCCTGCATCGCGAGCAGATACTTCCACCGCAGGGCCTTCATGGCGACGAAGCCGAGCGTCAGGGCCAGCGCGACCGCGAGCAGGGCGTACCGCGCGCCGAGGAGCAGGGAACCGACGCTGTCCAGGTCCACCGTGGCGAGGATATAGACGAACATCAGCACGCCGATGAGCTGGAACAACCATTTGTGGCGCATGCTATTTTCCCGTCTGGTCCATTTTCTTCACGATGAGATCCGCCAGCAAGCCGATCGCGCCGATCAAGAGCGCCATGGAGAACAGCAGCACCGTCTTATCGCCGATGTTGCGAATGACGAACACGTCATAGCAGAGCACCGCGATGCCCAGGACGGCGATGAAGAGGCTGATGGGAAGAAAAATCTTGAGGGGATTGAAATACATCACCGTGCGCACGATCAGCAGGATGAAATTGGATGTGTCCCGGATCGGATTGATTTTTGATTTTCCGACGCGCCGAAAGTACGAGATGGGCTCGTACTTGATCGCGTACCCGCTGCAGGTCATCCCCAGCGTTATCGTGGTGGTGAAGGAAAACTGATCGGGGAGAATGTTGAAGAATTTCAGAGCGATCTCTTTCCTGAACGCTCTGAGCCCCGAATTCAGATCGGGGATCTTCGTGCCCGAGAGATAATTGGCCAGTTTCGAGAGGACCCACTTCGCCGGCTTGCGAGCGAGCGCTATGTTGACGTCCTTGCCCGTGCGCGCCCCGACCACCATATCGTATTCATCCATCTGAGACAGCAGCAGAGGAATCATGTCGACCGGGTAGGTAGAATCGGCGTCGATGATGAGGATGATCTCTCCCCGGGCGTTCCTGATACCGGTCTTGAGGGAAGCTCCGTAACCCCTGTTGCGTTCATGTCTTATAACTCTCGCCGAGGAATGCTCCCGCGCCATCTCGGCCGTGCCGTCCGTGGATCCGTCGTCCACGACGATAACCTCGTATACGTAGTCCTGGGACTTCATGACGCGGTCCACGTCATCGATGGTCCCCGAGATAGATCCTTTTTCGTTGAACGCCGGAATAATGATCGAAACATGACTGCTCTTGTCCACGATGCTCCTTTGCCTGGTTCCGAGCCCCCGGTCGGATTCCCCGTTCATGCCTCGAGATCCCTCGCGGCCGCGCGGCGGAAGCGATACTACAATGGAGGGGAAAAAAAGTAAAGTCGCAAGACATCCCCACCGCCGCAAAAGGAGCTTGAAATTCCTCTCGAGAACGAGCACCATGTCCCCGCGATTTCCCGTCCCCGCCGTTCGGCATCGATTCGGAAGGCTGATGATCATGAACGCAGGCCCGCAGCACCGCCGGGATCAGGGCTTCGCCTCGGCGCTCGTCATGAGAACGCTCCTCGTGCTCCTGTTCGTGATCT
>JBFYZJ010000256.1:0-4629 GCA_041309565.1 Candidatus Krumholzibacteriota bacterium | reverse complement strand
AATCGAGCGCGTTCACCTCGAACGCCTTGATGGCGTACTGATCGTACGCGGTCGCGAAGATGATGAGCGGGACCTCCCCCGCCTTGAGCAGCTCGGCCACCACCTGAAAGCCGTTCATCTCGGGCATCTGGATGTCGAGAAACATCGCGTCGGGCCGCTTCTCGCGCGTCAGCTCCACCGCCTCGCGGCCTCCCGCGGCCTCGGCCACGATCTCGACGTCCTTCTCCTGCGAAAGGAGGAACCGCATTTCGTCGCGGGCGAGCTTCTCGTCGTCGACAATGATCACTTTGAAAGGCACGAATCCACCATCCTTGCATCGGACGGAATGTACAGCCGCACCACGGCTCCCCCCGCGCCGCGGGGAACGATCACGAGCCGTCCCGCGCCGCATGTGTAGATCTTGACTCGCTCGATCACGTTCCTGAGGCCGAGGCCTCGCGTGACGAGCTCGTCGAGAAGCCAGCCGTCGAACGGCGGGCCGTCGTTCTCGATCTCGATCTCGATCCCCTTGACGGCCGGCTTCGCCGCGATGCGGAGCGTTCCCCCGTCGACGCGGCGCGCTATCCCGTGCTTGATCGCGTTCTCGACGAGCGGCTGCAGGACCATGATCGGCACCTGCGCGTCGCTCACCGCGGGGTCGATATCCTTGACCACGACGAGGCGCTCGTCGCCGAACCGCACCCGCTCGATGGAGAGATAATCGTCGATGAAGGCGATCTCCTCGCGCAGCGAGTGCGTGTCGCCGGAATCGTCGAGCGATTTGCGGAAGATCGCCGCGAGCCGGTGCGTCATCTCGCGGGCCTTCTCGGCGTCGGTCCGTATCAGGGCCGAGATCGAATTGAGCGTGTTGAAGAGAAAATGAGGGTTGATCTGACTCCGGAGCGTCGCGAGCCGCGCGTGGATGAGCTGGCGCTCCTCCTCGCGCAGGAGGATCTCGAGGCGCGCGTTGAATGCCATTTTGAGCGCGATACCGAGCGTGTACACGAGCACGGCGAGATCGAGCGCCGTGAGAAAATCGTTTTCGGGAAGATAGCCGTAGAAGAGCTTCCGGCCCTGGAACCGCCGCAGGAGCCCGTACCGGGCGAACGCGAACACGATGCAGATGACGAACGGGATGAAATTCCTGTCGAGCTTCCGCCGCGCGAGCCGGGATACGAAATCGTAGACGAGATAGAACGGATTGAGGGAAAAGCTCCAGATCTCCCCGCGCGCGTGCAGGAGCGTCACGAGCGCGCCGCTCACGAATCCCGCCGTCGCGTAGAACGGAAGGGCGACGGGCTCGCCGAAGAGCCAGCAGACGGCGCCGGTCGCCGCGCCGACGCCGGTGCCCACCCAGACGCCCCCGAGAAAGCCGGCCAGCAGCGTTCCCTCGAGGGAGAGATCCATGGCGCCCTGGTAGGTGTACGTCCGCACGACGACGCAGGCGATGAAAATCGCCGAGAGGAGGACGGTCATCCGCAGACGATCCATCACCGAAACGGGCCGCCCGAGGACGAAATTGGCGACGAACCGGAATCCGAGCACGAGGCTCGCGATGCCGGCCATGACGATCACGCGCAGAAGCAGGTTGATGAGGAGCAGCTGCTCCGGCGTCAGCTTTACGGGCATATCGCTCCCTACAGCCGCATGGCGTTGATGTTCCTCGTGATGACCTCGAGATCCTGCATCGAGCGGAATCCGACCACCTTGGTGTAGATGCTCCCGTCCCGGAGCAGGACGTACGTCGTTGGGAGACGGCGCGCGCCTCCGAACGCCGCGACCACCTCGTCGCCGTTATAGATGACGGAGAACGTGGCCGGGTTCTTCTCGATGAAGTCCGCGATCCTCTCCCTGCCTTCCTTGTCCGTGAAAACGCCGAGCACGGCGAAACGGTAGCGCTGAAGCTTGGTCTGGAGCTTGTTGAGCTCGGCGACCTGCTGCGCGCTCTCCTTGTTCCACGTCGCCATGAAGGTCAGGATCACGATGTCCCCCTGGTAATCGGAGAGGCGCATCACGGTCCCGTCGAGTCCCTTGAGCTCGGCGTCGGGGGCGCGTTGATAGCTCTCGATGGTGACGTTCTTCTCCGGCTCCGTCCGCGTTTCCTCCTGTTTCGGCTGCGCCTCCTTGTTCGCGCATCCCGCCGACCCGAGCACGAGCGCAAGCGCCGCGATCGCCGCGATCGCGCGGGCCGATCGGAACGTCAATCCATGCGACATATCAGCCTCCCTATTTCTTCTTCACGAGAATTCCCGCGATCGTGTTCTTCTGGATCTCTTTCGTGCCCTCGTATATCTCCGTTATCTTGGCGTCGCGGTAGTATCGCTCCACCTCGTTCTCGAGAATATATCCGTAGCCGCCGTGGATCTGCACGGCCTCGTCCGTCACGAGGACGGCCGTGCGACCCGCCAACAGCTTCGCCATCGAGGTGAGCTTCGGATCGATCTTTCCCTGATCGAAATTCCACGCGGCCTTGTACGTGAGGAGGCGCGCCGCCTCGATCGCGGTCGCCATGTCGGCGAGCTTGTGCTGGGTCGCCTGAAAATCGGCGAGGCGCTGCCCGAACTGCTGCCGCTGCTTCGAGTACTCGACCGAGCGCTCGAACGCCCCCTGCGCGATCCCGACGGCCGTCGCGGCGATTTCGGCCCGGCTCTCGTCGAAGAACTCGAGCACCTGGTAGAAGCCCTTCCCCTCCTGGCCGATGATATTCTCGAGCGGCACCTTCACCCCGCTGTACGAGACCTCCGCCGTCGACGTCATCCGGATGCCCATCTTGTCCCCGACCTCTTCCGCGTCGAGCCCGCTCGTCCCCTTCGGAACGATGATGAGCGACTGTCCGCGATAGCTCGGCTGCGCCGCGGCGTCGGTCTGGCAGAGCGTGATGTAGAAATCGGCGATCGTGCCGTTCGTGATGAATGTTTTCGTTCCGTTGATGAGCCAGCCGTCCTTCTCCTTCACGGCGGACGTGTCCATCGCGGTGATGTCGCTCCCGTGGTTGGGCTCGGTGAAGCAGCCCGCGGAGATCATCGCGCCCGACGCGATGGCGGGAAGCAGCTTCGCCTTCTGCTCCTTCGATCCGTGCCGCATGATGATCTCGGACGCGAAATCGCTGAGCGCGAGCGCCGTTCCGATACCGGAATCTTTCCGGCAGAACTCCTCGACGACGAGCGCGTTCTCGAACACGCCGAGCCCCTGCCCGCCGAACTCCTCGGGGAAATGAATCCCGACGAATCCGAGCTCGCACGCTTTCTTCCAGACGGACCGCGGGAAGGAGTGCTCCTTGTCGTGCTTGATCGCGAGATCCTTGTCGAACTCCCCTTCGGCGAACTCCCGCGCCGCCTGCTTGATGTCCTTCTGCTCCTTGGTCAATTCGAAATCCATGATCTCCTCCGGTTCACGATGAGCCGAGCTGCTCGTTCAACGCATCGATGATCTTGAACATGTCCTCCACCGCTCCGTAATCGGCGGCGCGGAAGATGGGCGCCTTCGCGTCGCGGTTGACCGCGATGAAGACCCCCGATCCCTTGATGCCCGCGAGATGCTGGAACGCGCCGCTGATCCCGAGGGCGAGGTACACCTTCGGCTTCACGGTGCGTCCGGACGTGCCGACCTGCCGCTCCTTCCCGAGCCACTTCTTGTCGACGACGGGGCGCGAGCACGCGAGCACCGCGCCGAGCTTGTCGGCGAGCGCCTGCGCCTTCGGAACGTTCTCGACGTCCTTGATCCCGCGGCCGATCGAGACGAGGAAGGGCGATTGGGATATGTCGACGGCGCCCGCGGCCGCCTCCCGGTAGCCGAGAAACTCCGTCTTGAGCGGCGCCGCGAACGCGGGGCACGGGAAATCCTCGATCCGTCCGGAGCTCCCCGCCTCCGCCGCGGGGGCGTAGCTCCCCGAACGCACGGTGACGAGGTAGCCGCCCGACGGGGCGAACGAGGAACGGGAGAGGATCTTGCCGTTGTAGATGCTGCGCACGACCGAAAGTCCCGCGCCGTCCACCTCGACCTTGACGCAGTCCGTCGCGCACGGCCGCGCGCTCTCCACCGAGAGCTTCGGGAAGAGCTCCATCCCGAACGCGGACTGCGGGCAGAGGGTCACGAGCGGCGTTTCCTTCTCGAGGACGTCCTTGAGCGCGGCCGCATGCGTTTCGTAGCGGAAATCGGCCAGCGACTCGCTCTCGACGACGATGACCCGCGGGAGGTATTTCGAGAGGGCCTCGGCGAATCCCCGCACGCCCCGCCCGATGACGACGGCCGCCGGTTCGAGTCCGGACGAGCGCTCGAGCTCGCGCGCGAGCGTGACGAGCTCGTACGTCGCGTCCCTGATCGAGCCCTGTCGGTGCTCCACGACGACGAATACCTGGGCCATTTACGCCACCCCCCCTCTCTCCTTCACGATCTCGAGTATCCTGCGGGCGATCTCCGCGGGAGCGCCCTTGATCATCTCGGCTTCCTTCCCCGCCGGCGGCACCGAGAGCCCGGCGCGCCTGACGAGATTCGCGTTCGCGCCGATCTCCCCCGGCGCCAGGCCGAGCGCGGCGGGGTCGAGCACCGGAATCTCCTTGGCGCGAACCTTCCGGATCCCCATGATCGACACGTAGCGCGGCTCGTTGATGCCGGTCTGAATCGTCAGAACGGCGGGGAGCTCGATCCGCA
>JBFYZJ010000255.1:0-3996 GCA_041309565.1 Candidatus Krumholzibacteriota bacterium | reverse complement strand
ACGCTCTTCAGATCTGGTACTTATATTAAGGGAAAAACTAGCGATTTTCAACAATTAATTTTACCATTCACGATTAATTCCATATTAATGCAATCAATTACAAATAAATAGGTTGAACGTGCCCAGGGACAAGATCCCTTAACCGGCGTCCCTCCTCGATATCTCTTTTAAATTTCTAGACTTGATCCCCCCCTTCCCTTATATTCGACCATTAAAAGATGGAGTATATCGCAATGTCGCAGGCCACGGGCAAAATCTGTATCATCCGCCTGGGCTCACTGGGGGATCTGGTCCTCATGGTTCCGATGCTGCGCGCCCTCCGATCGGAATTCCCGTCGAACGAAATACACCTCGTCTGCAAGGAGAAGTTCTCCGGGCTCTTCGACGCGGGTGGCCTTGTCGATTCGTTTATCGCCGTGAAACGGGGGGATCTCCCCGAGCTGTTCCGGCTCCGCGCGGCCCTGAGCCGCGAGCGCTACGAAACGATCATCGACGCGCACGGGGTCATCAGGAGCAATCTGCTGTTCCACTCGCTCCGTGCCTGGAGAAAGCTGCAGATCCGGAAGGACGAGATAAGGAAGGCGGCGCTTATCGTCGGCAGGATCAACCTGTACCACCGCATCGAGTCGCAGGCCGGACGCTACGCCGAGCTCGCCGCGCGCCTCGGCGCGGAGACGCGCGGGACGCACGCGGGACTCCCCGTCTCCCCTGCCGCCGAGCGGCGCGCGGAGACGCTTCTCGGAGCGGGGGGAGGCCGGCCCCCGATCGCATTCGCTCCCGGCGCGCGCTGGCCGACGAAGCGGTGGCCCGCCGGGCATTTCGCCCGGCTCATCGCGGAAGCGGCGGCCCGCGGATGCCGGTGCATCCTCCTGGGGGGATCCGAGGACCTCGGCGCGAACGCCGAGGTGGCGGCGCTCTCCGAATGCGCCCCCCTCGATCTCACGGGCGCTCTCTCGATCATGGAATCCGCCGCCGTGCTCAAACGGTGCGGGGCGCTCGTGACGAACGACTCGGCGCCGCTCCACCTCGCCGAGGCGGTCGGCACGCCGGTGATCGCGCTCTTCGGCCCGACGGTGCGCGAGTTCGGCTATTACCCCCGGCTCGAGCGCAGCAGGGCGCTCGAAACGATGCTGCCCTGCCGCCCGTGTTCGAGAAACGGCAAACGCTCGTGCCCCTACGGCACGAAAGAATGCCTCACGTCGATCGAGCCGCGCTCGGCGCTCGAAGCGCTCTTCGAAACGCTCGGGAACACGCGGGAGCTCTCATGAGAATCAGGCACGCGGCATATAACGCCCTCCTGCCCGTCGCGGCCCTCGCGGCGCGCGCCGCGGCCCCGTTCAACGCGAAAATCGCCGCGGGGCTCGCGGGACGCCGGGGATTCAAGAGCCGCTGGCGGGAGAAGGCGGCGGCGCTCGAGCGCCGGGGGCGCCTCATCTGGTTTCACGTTTCGTCGGTCGGAGAGTTCGAGCAGGCGAAGCCGGTCATCGAGCTCCTCGCGCAGAAGATGGGAACGCCGCTCGATATCGCGCTCACGTTCTTCTCGCCGTCGGGCATGGGCTGGTTCGAACGTTTCGATCGATCGAAAACAATCGACGCGATCCGGTTCGTCGAGTATCTCCCGGTCGACACCGCGGGAAACATGCGCTTCTGTCTCGACGCGCTCGCGCCCGACATGATCGTGTACGTGAAATTCGACCTCTGGCCCAACCTCGTCGTCGAGGCCGCACGGCGGGGCATTCCCCAGGTTCTCGTCTCGGGAACGCTATCTCCCGGCTCCGGCCGGCTCTCCCCGCTCGTGAGAGGCTACTACGGCGAGCTCTACTCCATGCTCGACGCGATCGCCGCCATTTCGGCGGAGGACGCGGGCCGTTTCCGCTCCCTCAGCGGCGGGACGGTCGAGATCGTCGAGGCGGGAGACACGAGGTTCGACCAGGTCTGCCGGAGAATCGACGCGTCGAGCGTGACGATTCCCGATTCCGTCGCCGCGTCGGGACGAACGTGGATCGTCGCGGGACGCACGTGGCCACGGGACGAGGAAATCGTGATCCCTGGATTCGCGGTGCTCGGGCCGGCGCATCCTGGCACGGGGCTCGTCATCGTGCCCCACGAACCGACGAAGGAGCGCCTCGCCGAGATCCGCGCGGCGCTCGATCGGGCCCGCCTCGCGTTCCGGCTCATTTCCGAGCTGAAGGAAGGAGCGCCCCTCACCGAATCGGTCGTCGTCGCCGACGGCGTCGGCTATCTCGCCGAGCTCTACCGCGCGGGCGCGATGGCGTACGTCGGCGGCAGCTTCACGACCGGCGTGCACAACGTGATGGAGCCGGCGGTCCTGAAGCTCCCCGTATTTTTCGGACCGAGAATCGACAATTCCTTCGAAGCCCGGGAGCTCGTCCGCCTCGGGGCGGGAACGATCCTGCGCACAGCGGACGATTTCGCCCGGGAATGCGGCGCGCTGCTCGCCGACACGGAGCGGCTCGCGCGCGAAGGAGAAACGGCGGCCCGATTCATACGAAATCATTGCGGAGCCGACCGCCGTTGCGTAGATTTGATCGAACGGCACCTCGAACGAAAAGGAAAACGTTGAGCAATCATCCGAAAACACCCGCCCAGCCGCGCTACATCCAGATCGAGTCGATTCTCGGGTGCGACGCCGAGTGCCCGTTCTGCCCCCAGAAAACGATCGACCGCAAACCGGTCGTCATGAGCGAATCCACGTGGCGGAAGATCATCGACGACACCCGCGGGCTCGGGATCACCTATCGCCCGTTCCTCCAGAACGAGGCGCTCATCGACAAGCGTCTCCCCGAGATCATCCGGTACATCAAGGAGGATCCGACGGCGCGCGCGGAGATCAACACGAACGGAAGCCTCCTCGACGAGAAGCGGGGCGCGGCCCTCATCGAGGCGGGAATCGATCTCGTCCGTTTCAGCATCGACGCCTTCTCCCGCGAGACCTTCGCGGCGTGCCGCGTCGGCCTCGACTACGACAGAGTCGTTGAAAACACGAGCCGCTTCATCGAGGCGGCGGCCCGGACGCGCGGACGCGTCGTGACCGAGGTGCGGATGATCGACATGGAATCCACGAAGCACGAGCAGCGCGCGTTCGTCGAATACTGGGGCGCGCGGGCCGACCGCGCGCTCATCGTTCCACTCTACCATTGGCCGTGGGACGAGGGCGTCGAGATGATCCGAAAACCGTGCCTCAAGATGCGCGAGGAGATGTTCTTCTACACGGACGGCCGCGCGGTGCTCTGCTGCTGGGACATCGCGGGGCGCGCGGTGATCGGCGACGTCACGCGGGAGAGCGTGCTCGACATCTGGAACGGCGAGACGCGGCGCAGCTACGCCGGTTTCCTCTCGCGCGGCGAGCGCGACCGGATTCTCCTCTGTTCGCGCTGCGACGCGTACCGCGACCGGCACTTCGACGGCTTCGCAGACTGAATCACCGAGTATCGATCGGATCCGCTCGTTCACCCGCGGGCCAGGGAAAGCGCCCCGCGCGCACGAGCCGCTCCGTGTCCCCGGTGAAGTCGACGATCGTCGACGGCAGGACCGGCGACCTCCCCCGCCGCGAACAGTACGCAGCGAGCCCGGGAAAGGCCCGCCTGATGTCGGCGATGCTCGAGAGCGGCGCGCTCCCGGAGCGGTTGGCGCTCGTCGAGACGAGCGGTTCCCCGAGCGTCCGGATCACCCCCCGGAGCTCCGCGAGCGCGGGGATCCGCACGGCGACCGCTCCGTTCCTCGAGAGCGGCGCGGAAAGACCCGCTCGCGCGGGGAGAATGGCGGTCAGCGGCGCGGGCCAGATGCGGGCGAGCATTCGCGCGGAGTCGCCCGGCCATCGCGCGACGAGCGTCCGTGCCATACAATCGTCCGACGCGAGCAGGATGAGGCCCGCCCGCGCGGCGCTCCCCTTCAGCTTCAGGATCGTCTCGATCCCGCGCGCGTTCGAGGCGGCGCAGTGAAAGCCGTAAATCGTGTCGGTGGGAAGGACCGCGA